>DGOT01000040.1 GCA_002389465.1 Bacteroidales bacterium UBA4459
TAATTTAACGGAGTTTAAAGATTTGTTAAACCAACCAGATTTTACAGACACTTTTGGTGAACTAGTTGGCGACAGACTAAAAAGGCCACCTAAAGGGTTTCCGGCAGACTTTGAAGGAATCGACTACCTGAAAATGAAAGATTTTACGATTTTTCACCGACTTAATGAACAGCAGATCTTCTCAACTGACTTCGCAGCTTATGTACTGAAAGTATTTAAAAAGATGAAACCGTTGAATGATTTCCTTAACAGGGCCTTGTCGTAAATTGCCATCTGATCACTATTGTTACTAGAAAGTTTTTACTAATTTCCTGATCGGGCTATCGGTATTTATCAAATCTTTCAGTTGCTTGTATTCGATAAAAACAGTGATAATACCCATAGAGTAGGGGGCTATCTCATAGAGAGAATACGTGAAGCCGATACCGCTTCCGTTTACATAAATATTTTCGGCAGGCTCAATTTGATCGACAAAATAACCGGCTTCCGTTAGGGATAGGCTGTCGGAGATATGTTTGTCGTGGCGAAGTTGAGTTATCAGTAATTTGCTCAATGACGGTTTTGCTTCCTCGCTAAATATCTGATCGTAGCTAAGCGTTTGTCCCGTGTTCAGATCAATGATGTCGTAGTTCATACTACTCATACCATGGGCGCCGCCCGTATACACGTAATTAAGATATTCCAGGCAAAGTATCCCGGTTGAATTATATACGACCGACATATCATTTTGCTGTGTCCAGCTGAAGGACCATTCCGTATTCTCCCAGCTATCTCCATTCTCCCTGTATAAACTGTAGAATTCCTGCTCAGCTGTTACCAGTACCGAATCAGGATTAAGTACTTCAGGGTTTTCCACATAATGATGGGCGATGATTCCTTTGATAAGGTGTGTCACATCAGGGGCTGTATGGAATGATGTAACAGGGAACAATAATGTTAACTCAATCTCGGCAGAAGGTGATTGAAGGTTGTCTTTCACAAGATTCTCCTCCGAGTGTAGATAATGGACCGATAAAGGGATGCTTCCCGGAGGGTACGACTCAATCAACTCTATATCTTCTTCCACATTTCCGTTTTGCCAGATGCCCGTGAATTTTTCGTCAACCAAAACACCTTTGAGTACTGGATGCTCATATCCGTAAGGACTAAGTGCCACCTGATTGTTATCATCAATTTTACCGTACATTTCATAGGTGGATGCCTCTTCCGATTTTTCTATGGCGCAATTGCCGCTGACCTGTTTGTTTTGTCGCAATAAATTAGCTTTCATACTGGCAGAGTCTGTGGATCCTTCCATATGTCTGTAGCTCATCTCATTGTTTGTCTGCTGACATGTTAACGATAAGCTGAAAAAAATAATTACAGGTAATACTAAAGTTCTGAGAATCATTAACTAAAATAACTTAAACAGGTACGACAATCTAAAAAGCAAAAATAGAAATAATGCCGTCCGGTTAACAGTGGTTTCGTACATTTGTTTGAAAAAAACAGGTGGCGTGGTTGAACTTCTGCTTACCATATTATTCGGAACAATGATCATTGCCGGATTCAAGGTGATGTATCTTTTAAAGCTGGATATTTTTCAGGCCATTACGGTTAATTATCTGGTGGCCGTTTTGTTTGGTTTTACTGTCTGGAATGCACCGTTTAGTTTTACCATCTGGCTTTCGAAGCCCTGGTTTGAACTGTCCATTATAATAGGAGTGTTTTTTATCGTTACATATGTTCTTTTCGCCCGATCATCTGAAAAAGCGGGTTTGGCCATTACAGCTGTCGCCAGTAAGATGTCAGTAATTATTCCAGTACTTGCCGGTTTTTTGTTGTTCGGTGACAACTTAAACACACAAAAGATTGCCGGTATTGTATTGACACTGGTGGCGTTTTATCTTATTTTTTTACCTGAGAAAGGTTTGCGAATAGACTACCGTTTTATTTTACTACCGTTTTTACTTTTGATAGGGAATGGCATGAATGACGTGTTAGTAAAATACACCCAGCATTTTTATCTTAACCTCGATGAGGGACTTTTTCTCTCTTTCGTATTTTTTGTGGCTTTATTAATAGGAGTGATTGTCCTTTTTATTAAACAGTTTGTTAAAGGCAGGTTTATCACATTAAAAAGTTTATTGGCCGGCGTTGTCCTCGGCTCGCTAAATTACTGGGGAGCTTACTTTTTTCTGATGAGCATGGAGCATTACCAGGCCAGCTTTTTGTTTCCAGTTGTTAACGTGGGTATTGTAGGTCTTTCGGCTATGGTTAGTTATTTGGTGTTCAAAGAAAAACTGAGCAAAATAAACTGGGTTGGAATATTAATTGCTATCATTGCCATAACGTTAGTAAGTATGGGTTAGCATATTATTTTTATGGAAGAAGTTTACAGTTATAAAACAATCATAAAGCCCTCCGAAGGCTTGTATAAGGAAAAAGGGAGCAAGTTTATTGCTTTGCTTTATCCGGTTAATTCGGAGGAGCAGTTTAAAGATTTATATAGCGAAATAAAAAAAGAATATCATGATGCACGGCACCACTGTTTAGCCTACCGTCTAAATCCGGAAAAAGAAACCGTAAGAAGCAGTGATGATGGCGAGCCTTCGGGAACGGCCGGAAAACCTATGCTGAATCAGTTATATTCTTATGAACTTTTTAATGTGGCAGTTATTGTAATCCGATATTTCGGCGGAACTAAGTTGGGGGTAAGTGGTCTAATCAATGCTTACAAGCAGGCAGCTATTGATGCTGTTGAGAATAACAAGATTGTTATCAAACACTTAACCCGGCACCTGACTGTTGAGTTTTCGTATCCGTTAATGAACGAAGTGATGAGGGTGATAAAAGAAGAAAAGTTAAAGATAAAGGATCAGATATTTGAGATGGACTGTATGGTTCATTTAGAAATAAAAAAAAGTGCTTATAAAAGGGTGCTAAATCGTTTCAAAAAAATTCGTGATTTAAAGGTAAAATAGCTGGAAAACAACAAGATGTTGCAAAATATATCGCTCACCCTATATACAAATAAAAAAGTTTAAAGTCAACTAAAAAAAATATTTTTTTTTAACTTTTTTTGATCGACTTTTGTTTATCTCTTTTGCGGCTCCAACAATCAAAAGTGAGACAGTTGAAAACAAGCTGTTTAACTTTAATTAACCAAAAATAGCAGTTACAGAATTATACATTTAATTTGAAAATGAGAAAAAAGCACGCTGAGGTCTGGGAACGTTGCTTAAAAGTTATTAAAGATAACATTCCTTTTCAGAGTTACAAAACATGGTTTGAACCTATAGAGCCAGTTAATCTGGAAGATGATGTGTTAACCATTCAGGTGCCTAGCCAGTTTTTTTACGAATGGCTTGAGGAGCATTATATCGGGTTGCTGAAAAAAACGATTAAAAAGGAACTGGGCTCTTCGGGGCGACTGGAGTACAGCGTTATCATGGATAGTGCTTACAGCGATGCCAGGCCATACTCTGTAAATTATCCAACTACGGATAAAAAAGCAACAAAAAACAACCCTGTATCAATGCCTATTGACCTTTCAAAAGGTAATGCCAGGGATATCTTAAATCCGTTCATTATTCCGGGTCTTAAAAAAATCAAAGTTGAATCGCAGCTGGTAGAAACATATTCGTTTGAAAACTTTATTGAAGGCGACTGCAACAGGCTGGCCCGCTCTGCCGGATGGGCTATTGCCGAAAACCCTGGAAAAACAGCTTTTAACCCGCTCCTTATATATAGTGCTGTAGGTTTGGGAAAAACACATCTTGCTCATGCCATTGGTTTGCAGGTGAAAAATAATTTTCCTGATAAAACGGTTCTTTATGTAAAGACAGATCAGTTTATTAACCAATACATTGATTCGGTCCGTAACAACAACCAGAATGATTTCATCCATTTTTATCAGATGATCGATGTGCTGATTATGGACGATATCCAGTTTGTTGCCGGAAAAGAAAAAACGCAGGATGTGTTCTTCCACATCTTCAACCACCTGCACCAAAACAACCGACAGATTATCTTAACATCTGACAAACCTCCCGTAGAATTAAAAGGGATGGAGCCCAGGTTATTATCGCGGTTCAAATGGGGGCTGGCAGCTGACCTTCAGGTACCTGACCTGGAAACCCGAATTGCCATTTTGCAGAATAAGCTGTACAAAGACGGTATCGAAATGCCTTATGAGGTAATAGAATACCTGGCTTACAGTATTTCTACAAATATTCGCGAAATGGAAGGTGCCCTGATTTCGATTCTGGCACAATCTACGCTGAATAAGAAAGCCATTACTCTGGAACTCGCGAAACAAATGATCGACAAATTTGTCAAAAATAGTACGCGCGAGATATCCATCGATTATATTCAGAAAGTGGTTTGCGATTATTTTAGCCTTCCGCTCGAAGCCATTAACTCAAAAACAAGAAAAAGAGAGATTGTTCAGGCAAGGCAACTTGCCATGTTTTTCTCGAAAAAGCATACAAAAAATTCGCTGGCAACCATTGGTTTGCATTGCGGAAATAAGGACCACGCTACTGTACTACATGCCTGCCGAACGGTTAATAACCTTGTGGAAACAGATAAACGTTTCCGCGTTTATGTTGAAGAAATTGATAAAAAGCTTAAACTTTAAGCGTGTTTACCGGGTGATTTGTTGTAAAAAGAAAGCGATAGGTCAATGTATAGAATTTGACATCCGGGCTGTTTTTTTGTAAATTTATTCTTTTATGTTAAAAAAAGGAGGATCATTATGAACATATTGTTTGTATGCATGGGAAATGTCGGGCGTTCACCGCTTGCTAAGGCATTATTGCAAAAAAAATATAAAGAAAACGAGATTGATGCGGAAGTAGATTCTGCCGGATTTGAGGCTTTTAACATCAACGAGGAACCGGACCCGCGAATTAAAGACCTTGGTAAAAAACATGGTGTGGAGGTTACAGGAAAAGCACGAATTTTTGTGAAGGGTGATTTTGCTAAGTTTGACCGCATATACGTAATGGATACAAAAACTTACCGGGATGTAAAAGAGTTAGCCTGGAACGAGGAACAACTGAAGAAGATCGATTATCTGATGAATCTTGTAGAATCCGGCAAGAACAAAGTGGTTCCGGATATAATCGATTCGTGGAGCGTTGATCCTGAAACAGTATATGATATGCTGGACAAAGCTACGGATAAGATTATAGAGAATGCGACTGGTAAGTAATAAGCCCATCAGTGCTTGATCGAATACCAAATAAAGAGGATATTGTCCGGGCCGCCGAACTTATTAAACAATATATCAACAGAACGCCTGTACTGACTTCTGCTACCTTCAATAAACGCTATCATTCCGAGATATATTTCAAATGCGAGAATTTCCAGAAAGTTGGGGCCTTCAAATCGAGAGGTGCTGTTCATGCCGTGGTGAATATATCGGAACCGGACAGGAAAAACGGCGTATGCACACACTCGTCAGGTAATCATGCCCAGGCTCTGGCACGTGCTGCCGGTTTGTTCGGAATTCCGGCATATATTGTGATGCCCGAAAACTCACCCCGGGTAAAAATAGAAGCAGTAAGGAATTATGGTGGCATTATCACCTTTTGTAAACCGAACCTGGAAGCACGGGAAACAACACTAAAAAAAGTACAGGAACAGACGGGAGCCATAGAAGTACATCCTTATGACAACTATGATATTATAGCTGGTCAGGCAACGGCGGCAATGGAATTGTTGGAAGAAGTGTCGGACCTGGAGTTGGTTTTGTGCCCTGTTGGCGGAGGAGGTTTACTAGCGGGAACGGCACTGGCCGTTCATTCGTTTTCCTTAAACAAAGCAAAGGTAATTGCCTGTGAGCCGGACGGTGCCGATGATGCATTCCGCTCGTTCCATAAGGGGGAGATCGTGCCGAGTATCTCGCCTCATACTATAGCCGATGGTTTATTGACGTCACTTGGAAAACGTAATTTTCCCATCATTCAGGAATATGTCCAGGATATTGTAACTGTTTCTGACGAATCTATTATCGAAGCCATGAGGCTTATTTACGAACGTATGAAAATCGTTATTGAGCCATCGTCGGCTGTACCCTTTGCCACAGTTACAACACGTAAGATTGACATTTCAGGAAAAAAGACAGGCATCATCCTTTCCGGCGGAAATGTTGACCTGAAACAACTTCCGTTTTAACCATGAAGAAAGGAAAATTATACCTGATACCAACCACACTGGGCGACACAGATAAACTGGATAAAGTTTTACCCGATTACAATCGGGAAATTGTCAGTAAGCTGGACGAGTTTATTGTAGAACAGCTAAGAACTGCCAGAAGGTTTTTACGCAAAATGGGGCATCCGCTCTCTATTGACGAAATGACGTTCTATGAATTGAACAAACATACGGATGATCTTGAAATAAATGCGTACCTGAATCCTGTATTGTCAGGAAAATCAATGGGGCTACTGTCTGAGGCCGGAACTCCCTGTGTCGCCGACCCAGGATCGGTCATCGTGCAATTGGCACATGAAAAAAGGATTGAAGTGGTTCCGCTTGTAGGGCCTAACTCCATCATCCTCGCCCTGATGGCATCGGGGTTCAACGGGCAGAGTTTCGTTTTTCACGGTTACCTGCCGGTGGATAAAAATACTCTGGTAAAAAAGATCAGGGAGATGGAAACGGTGTCCCGAAGCGCACATCAAACACAAATATTTATTGAAACGCCCTACAGGAATCTTCAGCTGTTTGACAAACTTGTGGAAACATGCAGGACCGACACAAAGTTATGCATCGCTACCGACCTGACACTTGAAAGAGAAATAATAAAAACGAAAACTGTAGCTGCGTGGAAAAAAGAAACAGTGAATTTCCATAAGAAACCCACTGTTTTCCTGTTATATTTTTAATATGTATTTTAGTGCTGGTGGCCGTCGGCACCATGTACATGCCCGTGTTCCCGTTCTTCGGCGTTTGCTTCCCGCACATCAAGAATTTTACCTGTAAAATGGATATTCTGACCGGCAAGAGGATGATTGAAATCCATCAGAACGTTGTTATCGCGAACTTCAAGAACTCTACCTTCAACGGGATTACCGTCTTGGTCTTGCATAGCAATCACCTGACCGATCTGAAGCATCTTCTCATCAATTTTTCCGTCTATTTCGAAAATGCTCTTTTCCAGTTCAATAATGGCTTCATCACTTTTCTCGCCGTAAGCATCTCCGGCAATAATTGCAAAGTTAAAAGCTTCATCGGGTTCTAAGTTATCTAAGTTTGTTTCAAAGGCCGGTAAGAGCGTTCCAGCTCCGAAAAGATGAACAAATGGTCTGTTCTCATCTACAACCTGAATGACTTCTCCCGACTTGTCATTCATGCGCAATGTATAGGTCAGTGTAATAACTTTGTTTTTACCTACTTTCATAAAAATGTTTCTTTTGAGTGAATAAATTGGACGGCAAAAATACAGTAAATTTTTGTAGCTCATAATATTTTTTCCGAAAAAGGAAAATACCCTTCGTTTTTTTACGTTTAAGAACCAACGATTTAGTATTATTGTATAAAGAATCAGATTCTCAAAAATTAAGAATATTTGAACAACCCGGTATTAGAAATCCAGCATCTGAGTAAGTCGTACGGCCATATCAGGGCGCTCAGCGACTTTTCCCTTGAAATACATAAGGGAGATGTAGTTGGCATACTTGGCCCTAACGGAAGTGGAAAAACGACCATATTGGGCATTTTACTGGATGTTTTGAAACCTGATGCAGGTGGCTATTTATGGTTTGGAAAGGAGCCTGTCAGCAGTTCCAGAAAAAAAATAGGAGCTTTGCTTGAACAACCGCTTTTTTATCCTTATTTATCTGCCGTAAAGAACCTGAAGATAGTTGCGGATATTAAAGGAGTTTCTTACAACAGTGTTGATGAAGTATTGGAGACGGTGGGCCTGACGGATAGAAAAAACGGTAAATACAAGACCTATTCATTGGGCATGAAGCAGCGCCTGGCTGTAGCAGCAACGCTTATCGGTAATCCGGAAGTGCTGATACTTGACGAGCCAACCAATGGCCTCGATCCGAAAAGTATAGCCCTTATCAGAGATTTGATAGCGGACGTAGCCAGTAAAGGTGTTACTGTCTTGCTAGCCAGTCATCTACTTGATGAGGTGCAAAAGATTTGCAGCCATGTTGCTATACTTGATAAGGGAGTCTCGCTCCATGCAGGAAGGGTAGAGGAGGTGTTGAACTCTGCACTGCGTGTTGAAATAAAAGCGGAAGATATGGAAGCCCTGTATAAAATTGCCGTGGAATTGGCATTTGTTTCAGAATGCCGAAAGGAAAAAGACGGGCTTGTCCTGTTGCTGAAAGAAGATATTAACACTGCTGAAATAAATAAGAGCTTTGCCGACCGGGGAATCTATCTGACATATCTGTCGGCAGGAAAAAGAAGCCTTGAATCATATTTTCTGGATTTATTAAAAGAATAAGATGTTGGAACTACTGAAAATAGATGTAAGAAAATACGTTTACAGCAAAGTGTTCTGGGTGATGCTGGCGGTTTATTTTGCCTTATTGGTCTTGTTCTTTTTCGGCGTTGAGAAGTTTGTAAATGAGGCGCTGAAAAATGCCAGCGACTCTTCACCGGTTTCCATGCCCGCATTTTCTATCTATGCTTTTCCGTATGTCTGGCACAATCTGGCTTTCCTGGGAGGTTTTTTAAAGATATTTCTTGCGTTGATCATTCTTTATTTCATTACCAGCGAGTTTACCTACAACACCATACGCCAGAATATCATGAATGGGATGAGCCGGAACAGCTTTATCGTTTCCAAGTTACTTTTTGTAGTAATGCTCAGTCTTTTCTCGGCATTGGTGCTTCTTTTCTCCGGCTTCGTATTAGGTATGCTGCATACGGAAGAGATCACGTGGGCACTAATGGTGCAAAAATCCGGCTTCATAGCTGCCTATTTCCTAGAGGTGTTTACTTTTGGAGTTATGGCTATGCTTCTCGGGTTTCTGATACGTAAGCCAACATTATCCATTGGAGCCCTTGCTGTATATTATTATATTGCCGAACCGATTATTTCGGCAACCCTTCCTGAGCGTGTGGCACAGTATTTACCGGTAGAAGCCATGGGAAATCTGATCGATATTCCGAATACAGCACTGATGAAGATGTTTGGCGTAAACTTCAGGAACTATGTTTCCCTTCAGGATGGAATTGCCTGTGTAGTTTATTCCGTTATCTTTATATTGCTTATTTTTCTGATATACCGCAGGAAAGATTTATAATGTACATGAAAAAACAAATCATCTTTCTATGTTTTACTTTGCTATTGGTTTCTTGTAAAACTGATAAAAAAATCACTTCGGGGACTCAGGCAGGAGATGGTCGTTACGATAGTGAATTCCCAGATATAACCGTTTCAGACCAACTTGAGGAGATATCGAAAACAGTAAAGAAAATCGACTGCCTGGCATTTTATATGACATATACTTTTCCGAAAGACAACACAATTCAAGTAGATTCCCTGACGGATCATGACCTGAAAAAAAAGTCCTCCGGAAGTGCTATTATTAACAAATCGGTATCCGGAACGGTGACATTGACTTATTATGACGGAAAAACTGTTGGAATGCTTACCTGCGCCCATGTTGTTGACTTTGCCGATACAATCTACAACTGGTATGATGAGAACAAGACAAAATTACACTCTGTTTCTATAAAATTACGTCAACAAAACTACGTGGCAGGCTTACCTGCAGGAAACACAATAGAAGTTGTTGCCACGGATAAAAAGAATGACATTGCTATATTGCGCAAGGAATTGGCTCATCATGTGGAGAAACCACAGATTCTCAATTTTGGGGTGGGTGCGTCAAAAGATCTTGAGTGGGGAACTTTTGTGTACATCATGGGCTATCCGTTAGGAAATTTGATGGTAACACGTGCTTTAGTAAGCAACCCGGGAAAAACCAAAGGCAATGTCTTTCTCACAGATGCTCTTTACAATAGAGGAATAAGTGGTAGCCCGGTTTTTGCTCTTCGCGATGGATCGCCTCATTTTGAATGGGTAGGTATGGCTAAATCAGCTTCAGTAGATAACATTGTCTACCTGGCACCGGATGAAGAGCATTTAGATGCGATTGATACGGAACAACCTTTTAATGACACTCAGTATGTTAAGCAAAACGTCCGGATCAATTACGGCATCACCTATTCGGTAACTATCGATGCCATTCTCCGGTTCTTTACTACAAATAAGGAAAAACTGGAAAAGGCCGGAATTTACATTAAGCAGTAGCAGTTTTAGCTTTCCAGTGATTTCATCCGCTGCAGCAGGGGAGGATGAGAATAATTAAAAAATACGTAAGCCGGATGCGGCGTGAGGTTGCTCAGGTTGTTAACCGATAGCTTGACAAGTGCTGCAATAAGCTTCTTACCCGAATAATACTTCCCGGCAAAAGCATCTGCCTGGAATTCAAACTTTCGTGATAGGGAATTGGAAATGATGCCCGTGAAGAATGATACCGGAGTAAAGAGCATGCCGAAAGCCAGCACCCCCATATAAAAACCGGGTTCTGTAGCTCCTAATGCTCCTGATACAGCAGGCAAGTCAAGAGCCAGCCACAGCAACCAAATCATCAACGCACTTTGTGTTAACGACAGGAACAGTCCTTTAATAATATGCTTCTTTTTGTAATGTCCTATTTCGTGCGCCAGGACAGCTACAATCTCTTCCTTTTCCAGATCGTTGATAAGTGTATCGTACAAAACCACTTTTTTTTTCGGCCCCAGTCCGCTGAAATAAGCATTGGCTTTGGTGCTGCGTTTCGAGCCGTCAATAACAAATACGTTATCCAGCCTGAACCCTGTTTTTGCAGCAAAATCAAAAATGACAGTTTTCAGTTCTCCTTCATCCAGCGGTGATTGCTTATTGAAAAGTGGCACGATCAGTTGCGTATAAAACATAGCCATGAAGATCATAAACAGGCTGATACCTCCCATAACAATAATCCAGAACCAAACGCCTGTTGATAACCATGCCCACTGCACAAACAACAGCAGTCCACCGCCGATGAGCAGGCTTAACAGCCACGACTTCAGTTTATCGGTAATGAATGTCAGAGGTGTTGTTTTATTAAATCCAAAACGCTCTTCAATAACAAAAGTGTCGTATATCTGGAACGGTAAGGAAATTATATCGAAGGCCAAACCCAGTATCCCGAAAAATATAAGAGTTCGCAAATATTCATTGCCGGCTACTGTCCTAACCCATTCATCAAGCCGGCCGAAACTACCGCTAAACAGCATTGCCAGCATGACAATCAGTGAAAAGGTGCCTGTAATCAGCGAAAAGCGTAAATTCACTTTTTGGTATTGCTGCGACTTTTTGTACTTGTCTTCATCGTAAATGCCGGCCAGTTCTTCAGGTAGCGTCTCTTTAAGTTGTGTGTAATTCAGGTAATCAAGCACTTTCTCAAACAGGAAGTCGAACAGTAGAATGGTAATTATGATCCAGAATAAAGTTTGTTCCATAAGGCATTCCGTTAATAACTTCCAAAATATTTGCGTAAAAACCATTCGAGCGACAACAAGAACAGAACCAATAGAATAACCCAGGGCATGGTGTTCAAACCGCTTAGTTTTTCTTCAAAATAGATTCTCTTTTTCAGTAAATTGCTTTTTGTCAGCAGTTGCGCAAGCTTGGCCAGTTCATCCGGATACAGCATCTGTCCGTTTCCTGCTTCAGCCAGGCCGAACAATGCACGGTGGTCAGCTTTCAGCCGCTTGCTTTCAAACGATTGTCCACTGACGATGAACTCGCCTCTTGTTTCGTATTTTTTAGTTCCAAGTTGTGTTTGCGCCAGATAACGGTAAACTCCGATAGGCAGATGTTTCAGGTCGAGTATGTAAATGTCACCCTCCGGTGAGAACAAATAGTTAAACTGCCGGTTTTCTTCGTCTGTAAGTTTAAGGCTTACTTCTGCCGTTGTAACAGCTTCGTAACTATCGTTATACAGTTCTGCCTGCAGTATGATGTTTTCCGTGTTCCTGTATTCATTTTTACCCGTTACCCTGAAAAAACGTTTGTCTTTTTTTGCCACAAGATATTGAACGCTTTTGTTTAGAAAGCTATCGAATGCTTCAAAATTACCGTTGTTCACATAGTCATGCATCCGCCATAACCAAATCCCTTCGCCCAGCAAGGCCCCGGTTTTAGTGCTTTGGTTATCGTAAAAAACAACTAAAGGAAAATCGGTGGAAATATTGCTAATTTTCTGATAAGCAAAAACCGATGCGTTCTCAGCTAACACATAATTACCTGTCGGGACAATAACAGGTGGCAGATTTTCCAGTTGTGCACTGAATTCGGGATCAAAGGAAAATCTGGGGAACAAGGGATTTATATCTGCCCGGGCTTCTTCAAATTTACCAATGGATGTCAATACATTTACTCCCTTAAAAGCTTGGTTAAAACGTGGTAACGAACTCTGTTTGCCCAAAACAAAGAGTATAGGGACATCCTTGTTCATCAGCTCGTTGATAAGGTAATCAGAGGGTTGGGAAATGGAAGGAACCTGGTGCAAAATAACCAGGTCGAAATCCTGTACGTTGATCGTGTGGCCATCTTTCAGGTATACTACTTCGGTTTCGTAATTTGTCACAGACGCTAACGCCTGGTTGATGGCCGAAATGTCAGGATGCGGACTGTTTGCAAGGATCAGTATTTTTTGGGCATTATTAAAAACATCGATGAAAATATTCGTGACATTATTGTATTTGTTCAGTTCTTCTTCCTGAAGGTTCAACCGGATCTCAATACGATGTTTCCCGGTTTCTCCCGCTTGTAAATTAAACCTGTAAGAGGTGTTAAAATGGTCATTAGTAACAGTAATCTCCTTTTTATACTGGCTTTTGCCAAATGCCGAAATAAGGAGTTGTGCATCAACTCCTTTCAGCATTTCAGCCGAAATATTGACTTCGACAGGAAAAACATTGTCTTTGTACACCAGGCTGTTATACCTTACATCCGTGATTTTCGCATCAGCAACCGAACTTGTGTCGCCCAGAGCAACGGTAAAGAAGGGTACCGAAAAGCCGGAAGCAGCAAAAACAGGTTCAACGCCGGCGTTATAAATACCGTCTCCTGCCATAATAACGGTGCCAAGATTCATTCCGTTGTATTCTTCGCTTACGTATTTAATAAATTGGCTGTAATCCGAAAGCTCATCCTTATAATCAGGGCTGGCGGACTTTTTCACCGCTTCACCAAACAGATACGGTTCCACCTGGTATTTCTCACCTAATGTTTCCATTAATTTTCGCCATTGTCCTGAGAATGTTTGTTTATTGAAAAGAGAATCTTTCCCGAGCATCATAGACCGGGAATTGTCCATCCCCATAACTACAATAGGTTTTTCAGTATATTTTTTCTTTGTTTTTACATAAGGTGAGAGGAGTAACAGCAAAAGAATGAAAACGGATATAAATCGCAAAACAAATAAGACCATTGTCCAGAAAACAGACAATTTGTTGGCGTTATTCTTATAATAAAGGAGCGCAGCGTAGGCCAGGCCGGCGACAGCAGCTAAAAGCAGGAGCCAATAAGAATATGATATAATGAGATCTGTGAACAATATTGCTCTTATTTATTAAGCTGCAAATATATTCGAAATGCTGATAAGAGCCAGTTGTTTGTTCGTGCAAATTACTGATTGATTTTTTGCGTACCGGCTGACAACAGCCAATATTGATTCAGCCGGGAGCCGATGTGAATAAATTGTGGAAAATTGAAGCAAAGCATTCGGATTATTTTGTTAATTTTACTTCCCTTAACTGAATCAAATTAAGAAGGAATTATAACCTGAAGTATTATGAAATTTATTGTTTCGAGTACAGCATTATTAAGGAGCTTGCAAAAAATTAGTGGCGTTTTGAGTACAAGTTCGACATTACCCATATTGGAAGATTTTTTATTTGAACTTACCGAAGACAAACTGCGCATTACCTCATCAGATCTTGAAACAACAATATCCGTTGAGTTAGCACCTGATAAAGCGGAAGACCCGGGCGTTGTGGCTATTCCGGCCAAGATGTTGCTGGATATAATGAAAACATTACCCGAATTGCCGGTAACTGTTTCGGTAAATATGGAAAACCTGGGAATAGAGTTATTTGCCGGTGAAGGAAAATACAAACTCGTTGGTCATCGCAGTGATGAGTTCCCGAACGTTCCATCACTGGATAATCCGAAAACTCTGCAATTGAACGGCTCGTTGCTGGTGAATGCCTTTAACAAAACATTGTTTGCCACAGGTAATGACGAATTACGTCCGGTGATGTCCGGCGTTTTATGTGAAATTAAAAAGAACAACATCACTTTTGTTGCTACCGATGCCCATAAACTGGTGAGATACCGGAGAAATGATGTTAAAACGGATGAGAATGCTTCTTTTATTCTCCCCAAGAAGCCGTTGAACCATTTAAAGAATATCATGCCTGATGATGACGAAGTGGATGTAAAACTGCAATACACGGAAGCAAATGCCGTACTTGAGTTCGAGGACATCACATTGATTTGCCGACTGATCGAAGGTAAATATCCGAATTATGAAGCTGTTATTCCAACACAAAACCCATTTAAACTTACGGTAGATCGTAAAACCCTGTTGAATGCACTGAGGCGTGTAGCTATTTTCGGTAGTAAGTCAACACACCAGGTTCGATTTAAAATTTCAGGTAAAGAATTGGTGCTGACTGCCGAAGACCTTGATTTTTCAAGTGAAGCAAAAGAACGGCTGACATGCAGTTATGAAGGTGATGATATTGAGATTGGCTTCAACTCCCGATTTTTGCAGGAAATGCTGGCCACTCTTGAGGTGGACAATGTAATAATGGAAATGTCGGCGCCTAACAGGGCAGGAATACTTCTTCCCGAAGAATCAGATGGAAAAGAGGAGATACTGATGCTGATCATGCCGGTCATGCTGACGCAATAGAATGCAAAGAAATTTATAATAACAGAACAGGAGTGTGCTTTCATACTCCTGTTTTTTTTATAACTATTAACAGATCATGATGTACGATTTTGATAAAATAATAGAACGCAGGAATACATCCTGCGTCAAATACGATCTGAGGGAAGTTTATTTCGGGCGGGCAGATATATTCCCGATGTGGGTAGCTGACATGGATTTTGAAACGCCCGGTTTTGTCAGGGATGCTGTTAGGGAAAGAGCAGCACATCCCATATACGGATACTCGATCAGGCCTGAAGCATATTTTACAAGCATAAGGCAGTGGGTTAGTAAAAGACATGACTGGCAGATTGAGAAGAACTGGATTCTTTTCTCTCCGGGTGTGGTTCCTGCACTGAATATGGCCACGCTTGCCTATACTGAACCCGGCGATGGTATCCTGGTGCAGCCACCGGTATATTTTCCGTTTTTTAATGCCGTGAAAAAACACAACAGAATACTTGTTGAGAATCAGCTTATATACAACAGCGGAAGGTATTCGATCGATTTTACTGATTTTGAACGAAAGATAAAAGAGGTGAAAATGTTTTTTCTTTCCAATCCGCACAACCCGGTGGGCCGGCTATGGAGCCGGGAAGAACTGAAGAGGATGGGGGATATCTGTGTGAAGCATGATGTACTCATCATTTCTGATGAGATCCATTGCGACCTTGTGTTACCCGGTTTTAAACATATTCCGATGGCCTCCCTGTCGGATGAAATAGCGGATAAAACCATTACATGCATGGCTCCAAGCAAAACATTTAATATGGCAGGGCTGGCTACTTCCTCAGTAATCACTAAAAATAAACGACTCCGGCTTAAGTTGGCACGTGCTATCGAAAATATGCACATCGGAAACGGAAATATTTTTGGAACGGTAGCCTCTGTTGCGGCTTATGATAATGGAGAACCGTGGCTGAATGAACTTATGCAGTATATCGAAACGAATTTTCGTTTGCTTGACGAATTTCTAAAAAGAGAAGTGCCTGTACTCGAGCTCATACAACCCGAGGCCACTTACCTGGCATGGATCGACTTCGGGGGAACCGGGCTGTCTGACAGGAAAATAGAAGAAAAATTACTGAATGAGGCAAAACTTGGTCTTAGCCCGGGGCCGGTGTTCGGTAAGGGGGGTGAAAGCTTCCAGCGGATGAACCTGGCTACGCCAAAAGCTAATTTGGAAATAGCTCTTGACGGGCTGAAATCGGTATTCGGCTGATGCCCAAATTTTTTATATATTTGAGACTGTATAACCAATAACTATGCTCTATGAAAGCGTTAAAAGTACTCGGAGTTATTATTTCAATATTAATAGCCATTTTCCTGATTATCCCGTTTTTTCTGACTGATCATGTAACTATAAGCAGCGAAAAAAATATTCTGGCAAAGCCGGCAACTGTGTTTCAGCAGGTGAATATGTTGAAAAACTGGAAAA
>DGOT01000136.1 GCA_002389465.1 Bacteroidales bacterium UBA4459
AAAAAAAGGATGAGCCAGCCCGGCTTGAGGGCATTATTAAATTATATTTATTTAGGACAGTATTGATTTAGCGCATAAAAAAAGCCCGATCGTTATGACCAGGCTCCTTTGAATATTCAATTTTTAGTTTATTCAGGATGAATTGCTTCAACCGGGCAAACATCTGCACAGGCACCACAGTCGGTACACAGGTCAGGGTCAATTACATAAATATCACCTTCAGAGATTGCCTCTACCGGGCATTCATCAATGCATGTACTGCAAGCAGTACAATCGTCATTTATTTTGTAAGCCATGA
Source organism: Bacteroidales bacterium UBA4459 (assembly GCA_002389465.1). GTDB lineage: Bacteria > Bacteroidota > Bacteroidia > Bacteroidales > F082 > UBA4459. Next base: position 299 of record DGOT01000136.1, read on the forward strand.
TAATAAAATTTAATTAAAAAATTTAGCTCGGCAAATATATATATAATCCTGTTAACATTTTATGTTAAATCGAGCATTTAAACTAAAAATATGGGCATTATCTGTATCATTTTTTATACAGTGGAGCAGACACATATCTAAAAAAGTGCATAAGTGTATTTACACACACTTTTTAGTTAAAAAAAAACAACGGTGTCGTGTTTTGTTACTACATAAAAAGTATTTTTGCTATGATTTTAACATGCTAAAAATGGCAAACGAAAAACAAAAAATAGTCGAACTTAAAAATGCAGTAATTCGATTTGCAGGAGATTCAGGAGACGGAATGCAATTGACCGGTAATCTATTTTTAGATTCAACGGCCATTGTAGGAAATGATTTTGCAACATTTCCTGATTACCCGGCTGAAATCAGAGCACCGCAGGGTACTATTTCCGGAGTTTCCGGTTTTCAGATTAATTTTGGTGACAAAGATATCCATACGTCTGGCGACTTAGCGAATGTATTGGTGGCTATGAACCCCGCTTCTTTAAAAGCTAACATGAACTGGATTACTAACGATGCAATCATCATCGTTGATTCGGATGCTTTTATCGAGAAAAATATGGTAAAAGCCGGTTACGAAAACAACCCGTTAACGGATGGCTCTTTAACCGGACATCTGCTTATCGATGCTCCGATTACAACAATGACCAAGGATGCAGTAAAAGAACTGGGACTGGATAATAAATCGGCACAGAAATCGAAGAACATGTTTGCACTGGGCATGGTATTGTACATGTTCAACCGCGAATACCACAACACGATCAAATTCTTTGAGCAAAAGTTCAAGTCAAATCCGATTGTGGTTGAGGCAAACAAAAAGGTGCTGATTGCCGGGTATCATTTTGCCGATACAATTGAAGCGTTTGCCAGTACTTTTAAAATTGAACCAGCCCCGCTGGAAAAAGGATTGTATCGGAATGTGACCGGAAACCTAGCCACCGCCTGGGGTTTTCTGGCAGCTTCGGAACGTTCGGGCAGAAATCTGTTTTTAGGTTCGTATCCCATTACGCCGGCTTCCGAAATTCTTCAGGAGATAGCCAAACACAAGCAGTTTTCAGCCATAGCCTTTCAGGCTGAGGATGAGATTGCCGGGATTGTCTCAACCATCGGAGCAAGCTTTGCAGGAGCCATGGCCATTACCACAACATCCGGTCCGGGGCTCTCGTTGAAAAGCGAAGCTATTGGCTTAGCGGTGATGACAGAATTACCCATTGTAATTGTTGATGTACAACGGGGAGGTCCCTCGACAGGCTTGCCGACAAAATCGGAACAATCCGACCTGATGCAGGCGCTTTACGGAAGGAACGGCGAGGCTCCTGTGATCGTTTTGGCAGCCCGCAGTGCGGCCGATTGTTTTTATTCTGCTTATGAAGCATCGAAGCTTGCCATGGAGCATATGACCCCCGTAATTTTATTAACGGACGGTTCTCTGGCAAATGGGTCGGAAGTCTTTTTAATTCCGAAAGTTGCTTCGTTGCCTGAAATAAACCCACCGATAGCTGAACCTAACGACCCGGATTACTTGCCTTATAAGCGGGATGATAAAAAGCTGAACAGAAAATGGGCCGTGGCAGGTACGGTAGGGTTACGCCATCGTATTGGAGGCCTGGAAAAAGAAGATCTTACCGGCCATGTTTCATACGATCCGCTTAACCATGAGAAAATGACTAAGTTAAGACAGGAAAAAGTGGACAGGGTGGCTGACTATATTCCTGAATTGAACGTAACGGGAGAAGAAGAAGGAGATTTACTGGTAGTTGGATGGGGCGGAACCTATGGTGTTTTATTAACCGCTATAGAAGAATTGCGGGAAGAAGGTGAAAAAGTAAGTTTCGCCCATTTCAAACACATAATGCCATTACCAAAGAACACAAAGGAAGTATTATCGAAATTTAAACGGATTTTGGTTTGCGAAAATAATATGGGACAGTTCGTCAATTATTTAAAGATGAGCTTCCCGGAAAATGACTACATGCAATTCAACAAGATTCAAGGCTTACCTTTCAAAGTTATTGAGTTGAAAGATCATATCACTTCACTTTTAAATGGATAAAAAATGGAAAACGTTATAAATACAGCCGAATTGCAGCTAACCAAAAAAGACTTTGAAAGTGATAGGATGGTAAAATGGTGTCCCGGCTGTGGCGATCATGCTATTCTGAAAGCGGTTGAAAATGTATTCCCCGTATTGGGTATTCCGAAAGAAAAATTTGTTGTTGTTTCGGGTATCGGATGTTCCTCAAGGTTTCCTTATTATATGAATACTTACGGAATTCATGGAATTCACGGGCGTGCAGCAGCTCTGGCAACCGGTATCAAACTTACAAATCCGGAACTCAGTGTATGGATGATCACCGGTGACGGTGACTCGATGGCCATTGGAGGTAACCATTTTATTCACGTGGTTCGCCGGAATCCCGACATTAATGTATTGTTGTTTAATAATAAGATTTATGGTTTGACCAAAGGGCAGTTTTCGCCAACTACACCTCAGGGGGCTAAAACAAAAACATCACCCCAGGGTACGTTTGAAGCCCCGTTCAATCCGGGTGAACTGGTGATGGGTGCCCACGGAAAATTCTTTGCCCGCGTAGTTGATACCAACATAAAAATGATGACACAGGTGTTTGAAGAAGCTTCCCATCATAAAGGAACTTCGGTTGTGGAAATACTGGAGAACTGTGTTATTTTTAACAATAAAATCCATGCGTTGATAACTTCGCGTGAAACAAAGGACGAAAATCAATTGTTCCTGGAAGCTGGAAAGCCGATGATCTTTGGTAAAGAAAAGGACAAGGGAATTGTTTTACGGGGAACACAACTGGAAGTAGTTAAGATTGGTGAGAACGGAATTACCGAAGAAAATATTCTGGTACATGATCCGACAACAGAAGATGCCGGAATTCATACCATGCTGGCAAGTATGATGCCTCCGGCATTTCCTGCAGCATTAGGTGTTATCCGTTCGGTAAAATCCAAAACTTTTGAACAGGCTGTCTGGGCTTCTGTTGCGCATGAAAAAGAAACATCGAAGCTGAAATCGGTTGATAACCTGCTCCGTACAGGAAACACCTGGATTAAAGACTAACAGAACTTATATTCGACAGATATAAGGGCCGCTTTTTGAGTGGCCTTTTTTCATTTAGTACCTTTGCATCATGATTACCCGATTTCAGGAATATATTGCAAAACAAAACTTATGCAATAAATCAGATCGTATTTTATTGACCGTCAGTGGCGGAGCCGATTCGGTTGTCATACTCGACTTGTTTCATAAAACAGGCTATTCTATAGCAATTGCTCATTGTAACTTCCATCTGAGAGGAGCCGAGTCGGATGAAGATGAGCTGTTTGCAAGGGAACTGGGCAGAAAGTACGATGTTGATGTTTTTGTAAAACATTTTAATACAAAAGAATATGCTGCCTCAAAAAAAATCTCTGTCCAGGTGGCAGCCCGCGATTTACGGTATGACTGGTTCGAGAACCTCAGGCAGGAGAAAAAATTTGACTTTATCGCCGTGGCACATCATGCCGACGACCAGATAGAAACTTTTTTTATTAATCTTCTCAGAGGTAGTGGCCTTGCCGGTTTAAAGGGAATGCCCGTCAAGCGTGATCGTATCATAAGGCCGCTCTTGTTTGCCGGCAGGGAAGATGTTGAAGCATACGCAAAGGAACAGAATTTAAGTTTCCGTGATGACTCTTCCAATAATGAGGACAAGTACCTGCGTAATAAGATAAGGCACAAACTGACCCCCGTATTGCACAATTTAACGGATAGTTATCCAGGCACTGTGATTGATAGTTTAAACAATTTGAGTGAAGCAGACTTGCTGCTGCAACTATTGCTTCAGGAGAAATTTAATGGAATGGTCAAACAGAATGAGGATGTTTTCTCACTGTCAATAACAGAATTCCGTAAACTGCAACCGCTCGAAGTATGGAGTTATTATTTATTGCGCACATTCGGTTTCAACAGATCTACCACCAATAAAATAGCTGATACGGTTACACACGGGCAGTCGGGCAAAATATTTTATTCCGAAACACACCAATTGCTGATGGACAGGGACGAATTACTGGTAAAACCTTTACAAAAAAATGATGAGGCAGAATACAGGATCGATGACGAACAACAGGAAGTTACGGAACCGATTCCTTTGATATTTCAAACGCTGACAATTGACGGTGATTTCAGCATAGACACCGCCCTGTCTACGGCACAACTGGATAAAGATAAATTGGTTTTCCCGCTTACAATACGGAAATGGCGAAGCGGAGACAGGATAAACCCCCTGGGCATGTCAGGGAGCAAACTTTTGAGCGACTATTTCATTGACAAAAAAATGAGTCTATTTACAAAGAATGACATATGGTTGTTGCTTTCGGGAAAAGATATTGTGTGGATAATAGGATACGGTATCTCGGACTACTATAAAATCACTCCGAAAACAAAACACATATTTACTGTCAGGATGATGTGAGCAGGGATATTGAACGGATGAGGCTTCTTCAAGTGCCTTATTTAACAGCTAATGCAACGTAAAACCTGTTGGCGTTGTCAAATAACCAAACATACGCCGGATTAAGGTACGGGATTTAACAGTTAATTTATTATTTTGGCCAACCAAAAAATATAGCCACCCATGACTGGAAAAATATTGAAGATTAGTTTTTTATACATCATATTTTTTATTACTACAGGATTAAATGCACAAATTCTGGAACCTGTTAAATGGAGTTTTTCCACGGAACAGGTAAGTGACACAGAATTTGATCTGATTTTTAAGGCAGAGATCGAAACTAAATGGCATCTGTATTCGCAGGACATTCCGATGACACCGCCAGCGACCAGCTTTACATTTGAACCAGGCAAAGCGTATGAATTGATCGGAGAAACAAAGGAAGAGAGCGAAGTAATCGAAGAATACGATCCTAACTTTGAGATGGTACTTAAATACTTTGCTTTTGAAGCAGTTTTTAAACAGCGTGTAAAAGTGTTATCTTCTTCTCCGGTAAAAGTAACCGGATCGCTCGAGTTTATGTGTTGCGACGACACGCGGTGCTTACCACCGGCCGATGTTGATTTTAACTTTGATCTCAAGGTTGGGAAAGGTGCGTCATCAGTTCCGGCGCAAAAGATTTTACAACCCGTTACATGGGATATAAAAACAAAATATCTGGAAAACAGAACATTTGATCTGTTCTTTACGGCAACCATTGATGACGGCTACCACCTGTATTCGTTAAATGTACCCGAAGACGGTCCGCTGCCTACGGAATTTATTTTTGAAAACCCGGAAGGTTTTGAACTGGTGGGTGGTGCTGAGGAAGTAACAACTCCTTTTGAAGAGTATGACGATGTTTTTGAAATGAACATCAAATTCTTTGAACATGAGGCAACTTTTAAGCAAACGATCAAACTTGTTTCTGAGGACAAAGAGCTACCTGTTGTTGGGGAAATCGCCTACATGGTTTGTAACGATGTGGGCTGTGTAGCACTTTATGAAGATGTTGAATTGCTGTTTGACGGGCAGGCAAACGAACAGATTACCAAGTCGTCCGAAGAAAAAGAAGCGCAGGCAACTGAAACCGGCGCCGGCATGTCGGATATACAAGGTAAGAAAGCTTCGTTGTGGGGCTTTTTCCTGCTGTCCTTCCTGGGTGGCATGGCAGCGATTTTAACACCCTGTGTCTTTCCGATGATCCCGATGACGGTTTCCTTCTTTATGAAAGAAGGAGAAGATAAAGCCAAGGGGAAAGTTCAGGCCATTGTTTACGGTCTGAGCATCATAGCCATTTATACATTCATCGGCTCTGTACTGGCTGTTATTGCCGGGCCTAATATCGCCAACTGGCTGAGCACACACTGGCTGCCCAATGTTTTATTCTTCCTGATCTTCGTCATTTTTGCCGCCTCGTTCTTTGGGATGTTTGAAATTGTCCTGCCAAGCTGGATGGTAAATAAATCAGATCAGAAGGCTGACAGAGGTGGTTTCCTTGGTTCGGTATTCATGGCATTGACACTTGTTTTGGTATCATTCAGTTGTACAGGACCGATTGTAGGAACTATCCTGGTTGAGTCGGCAGGCGGACAGGTAATTAAGCCTATTGTCGGCATGTTTGGATTCTCGCTGGCTTTTGCCTTACCGTTTACGTTGTTTGCCTTTTTCCCCTCCTTGTTACAGGGGCTCCCGAAATCGGGCGGCTGGCTGAACTCGGTGAAAGTAGTACTTGGCTTCCTGGAACTTGCGCTGGGGCTCAAATTTTTAAGCATTGCTGACCAAACTTACCACTGGGGTATTCTCGACAGGGAAGTGTACCTGGCATTCTGGATTGTTATTTTCTTATTGATGGGTTTGTATCTGCTGGGAAAGATAAAATTCGCTCATGATTCGGATGTGCCCTTTGTTTCGGTGCCCCGGCTGACATTTGCCATAATTACCTTTTCCTTTGTTGTTTACCTTATACCCGGGATGTTCGGCGCACCCTTAAAAGCACTTTCAGGTTATCTGCCGCCACAATCAACGCATGATTTTGATTTGAATGCAGTTATCCGCGACAATGTAAAGTTATATTCCGGCTCAGGCGGTGGAAACGAAACCAAAGAGATTTGCGAAAAGCCCAAGTATTCCGAATTTCTGCACCTGCCGCACGGATTGGAAGGTTATTTCGATTTTGACCAGGCATTGCAATGCGCCAAAGAGCAGGACAAGCCGATTTTTATCGATTTCACGGGGCACGGTTGTGTTAATTGCCGCGAAATGGAAGCCAATGTGTGGGCTGATCCGAAAGTGTTGAAAAGGCTCAGAGAGAATTATATTGTATTGGCTTTATATGTAGATGATAAAACAAAATTACCCAGGGACGAATGGATCAAATCGACTTACGATGGTAAAATGAAAAAGACTATCGGTAAAAAGGATGCCGATTTCCAGATCAGTAAATTCGGGGTCAATGCACAGCCATTTTATGTACTGATGGACCATAACAGTAATGTGTTGGTAGAACCCCGCGCCTATAACCTGGATGTGGATGCTTTCGTTGATTTCCTGGACAGGGGTGTGAATAATTATAAAGAAGGAAAGAGCGTTTTTAAGATTAATAAAAAGTAACACACCCCTTTTATCTCACAATAAACATACATTTGCCTGCCGGTTTTCCGGAAGAAAAAATGATGGCAAGATATACGCCGGACGGCCAGTTGTTTACATTTAACGAATTGCCGCTTTGACCACGATAAATGCTTTCGCTATGCATTTCATGTCCCAGCACATCAAAACATTTCAGCGAAATATCGGTGCGATGCTGCGTATTTTGATATTCAAATGAGATTTTCCCTCCCGTAACGGGATTGGGATATGCTCTAACAGGTATCTTTTTAAGAGAGGCGTAATAAGCTTTCGGCGAAGGTGTTTCGTTGACATTTGTCCATAAAAAACAATCCGTTAAGTCTATTGTGCCCGGCTGTATGCCTCCTGGACAAAGTGTGTCGTAGTTGTGTGCCGTACTGTCGAACGGTACATCCTGCAGGTTCTCGTCTATTTTATAAACGTAAATGTCCCTGTCAATGCCATTTTGTTCTTTCTTTTCTGTTGCTATTACAAAGTTATTATCATTGGTTTTCACTATGTATCCCCAACCGGAAGCATCTCTTATCTCGAAGTTATACAAATTACATGCTGTATCAATAATAAACTCTGCATTGGAATATCCCATTTCTTCTGAATTTATATAAGCTGTTGTAATAAATAATGAGTCATTAATTCTTTTAATACCCGAATGGAAGTTATATGTTATATCATTACCGATTTGTTCATTCAGAATCTCATTATATCCCAAAACATTTCCATTCTTGTCAAAAAACATTAAAAGCGCATGAGCTTCATAATTATTTATCCTTCTTATTCCGGTTCCAATTAAAACAGAGTCATTAAGGGGAATAATATTATACGCATCTCCGTAAACTGAATCCAAGCGGGCAAAAGGCAAAATCCATTTTTCATTAAACTCGTTATCAATACCAATGAACAGGGGGCGCAGGAACACGTGGTCGGGGTCATCAGGATAGGGGTAGTAACAAGATCCGGAGATGTAATACTCGCCATCTATTTCAGTTATATGATACCCGGCTGCATTGTCAATTAACGGATAATCGTATTTTGAGGCGTAAGCTTTTCTCCAAAGCAGGTCACCCTCTTCGTTTAACGCAATCAGATGTATTGCCTCCATATCAGCGGGGATGTCAACCATAAAAGCAAGGATGATTATTTCATTGTTTTCATTGATCAATATATCAACCCCCGAGCCATAATCAAAGCCGTCATAACTGTAATCCAGAATTTTACACCATTGTTTTTCGCCACAGGCATTTGTTTTGGTAATAACGGGCCATATGTCAGGATAATCTGTTTGTCCTGCAGAATAAATGTTGCCCGAACTATCACTGGCTGAACAATGAAATGCTATATCGCCATTTGGATGTTCGTATGTTTTGGCATAAAGTAATTCTAAATTTACATTCGTTTTTATATTCCACCCTTTATTAAGGCCTGTGCTGTCAACAAACCCTCCCGTAATATAATAACCGTTATCATAAATTTCCATAATATCTGCTACATAATCATTTCTGTTGGGCAGCCCGAAATAAATTTCTGTTTTTTGAGCAAAAACTGTTGCTGATAACAGCAGGTAACTGAGTGTTATTATGAATGTCTTCATGATTTTTTCAAATTTAATAATTTAATTAAAAGGTTGTATCCTTGTTGGGGGACACAACCTTTTATAGATATTTAACGGACTACGGAAAACTTAACGCTCTCCCGTGTCGTGCCGTTTATTATAACCGTTGCTATGTAAATACCCGGTGTCCAACCCCGTGTGTCCACCGTAAACTGGTCTTTTAGGCCGTTCACGTTTTTGGAGAATTTGTTTTCGTTCTTCATAGAGGTAATTGTTATTTCAGCATTAGCTTGTTTTGCGAAGTCATACCCCAAAATAATGTAATCTTTAGCCGGGTTAGGTTGTATTGTCAACAAATGGGGTGCCGCTGCGGCTTTATCAAGCAACTGCTCATATTCATTTTCTGCGTGTTCCGACCTGTCGGCATCGGGAACGTAAAT
>DGOT01000281.1:0-2758 GCA_002389465.1 Bacteroidales bacterium UBA4459
GTTTTCATCCTGTTTTTCGTTTCCTGCTCCCAACAAAAAAGTGCAGAAAAATACACTATTAATGTAACTGTCAATGGTGCTAAAGATGGTGTGGTTTATCTTTCAAAACTAGTTGGTAACGAACAAATAAACGTTGATTCAACCGGGCTTATATCGGGAAAAGCCGTATTTACCGGCTCACTGGAATTTCCTGAGTTTTATTTTATCAAACTCAAAGACCAGCAATTATATTTACCCCTGTTTGTAGATAACCATGTGATTGATGCTACCGGTAGTGTTAATGATATGCGAAACAGGAAGGTGACGGGTTCGTTAGCGCAGGAAGAGTTTGCTTATATTATCGATTCTATGAATACTTATACAAGACAGGAGCGGCAATTGGGCATGCAATATCAAGAAGCCGCAGGCAAGAAAGACACTGTGTTGATGAAAGAGATTGAAAATCAATATGAACAACTTGACACGGGAAAATCAGCTTTTCTTTTGGATTATGTGCTTGAACATCATTCAAGTGTTGCGGGGGTTTTTGTTTTACTTAACAATGCACATCTGTATGATTTCGAAGATCTGAATAAAGCCGCGTCTTCACTTGACCCTTCCATTGCCAACTCCATGTATGTTAAAGAACTGACTGATAAAGTCAATGCGTTAAAAAGGGTTGCCATCGGGCAGCCATATACCGATTTTACCCTGAATGATCCTGATGGAAATCCGGTAGCTTTGTCTTCAGTAATTGGTAAAAACTATGTACTTATTGATTTTTGGGCTTCCTGGTGTCAGCCATGTCGTGCCGAAAACCCAAATATTGTACAGGTTTTCACCTTGTATCACAACAAAGGTTTTGATATTTTCGGCGTTTCACTCGACAAAGATTTGGATAAATGGAAACAGGCTGTTGAAGATGATCACCTGACCTGGACCCATGTTTCTGATCTTCAGTACTGGAACAGTGCCGCAGCAAAATTATACGGAGTACAATCCATTCCGCACAACCTATTGATCGACCCGAATGGTATTATTGTTGATAAAAATATCAGGGGTCAGGATTTGCAGGATAAACTGGCAGAGATTTTCAAATAGAACTTTTTATCTTGCATCTCGTATAAGTATTATTATATTTGTACTGATTTATAAAACAAGCAATTAACTGTTAAAATCCAATTACTATGAAAAACATGGCCATTAAAGGCAACGTTTTCCTCGTTGCTTTTACTCTGATCAGCATGCTAACTACTCAAATTTCCCAGGCGCAGCCGTGGAGAAGTAACCTTCCTCAAGAAAAAGTTACCCAGGAAACATTAACCTTTTTCGATTACCAAAAAGCTTTTTATGATTATTGGGAACCATACAAGGTTGAAAATGGATATTACTACAACGAAAATGGTGAAAAAATCAAAGCCTCCGGATGGAAGCAATTCAAACGCTGGGAATGGTATTGGGAAGGACGTGTCGATCCTGTAACTGGCGCTTTTCCTGACAAAACCGCCTGGGATATTTACCAGGAATACCTAGAACAAAACCCGGAAACGGCAAGAAGTGTTTCTGGAAACTGGTTAGAAATGGGCCCAAGCTCAACCGCAGGTGGATATGCAGGACTTGGAAGACTTAATTGTGTTGCTTTCAGGCCTACCAGCCCAAATACATTATATGTTGGTGCTGCCGCAGGAGGTATATGGAAAACTACTGACGGGGGCGCAAACTGGACTCCCCTGGGAGATGATAATGCTTCTATTGGTGTTAGTGACATTGTTGTCATAAAAACAAATTTTGATGATATAGTTTATATCGCAACCGGCGACAGAGACGCTTCCGATACTTACTCGGTTGGGGTCTTGAAATCCATCGACGGGGGTGTTACATGGAACACAACCGGCTTAAACTGGACACCGAACCAACAACGGCTAATCAATCGTTTATTGATTGATCCTGCCAGTAATTCAACACTTTATGCCGCAACGTCTAACGGGCTCTATAAAACAACCGATGATGGGGCTAACTGGAGTTTGATGACGGGTACTAGTTTTATCGACATCGAATTTAAACCGGGAAATAGCACGATCATTTATGGTTCAACAACAAGTGGAACTATCCATAAAAGTACAAACAGCGGGGCTTCCTGGTCGCAGGTTTATTCTATTTCCGGTGGATACAGAACCGAGTTAGCTGTAAGTTACAACAACACATCTGTTGTATATGCTGTTTCAGCGAATTCTTCAAACGCATTAAAAGGTGTTTACAAATCAACCGATAGCGGCGCCAACTGGTCTCTGGCTTATAATTCTGTAAATATGTTGGGCTGGAATTGTGATGGAAGCGGTTCGGGCGGCCAGGGGTGGTACGACTTGTGTATTGCTTCCGACCCGAACAATGCGAATATTGTTTTTGTCGGTGGTGTGAACACATGGAAATCTTCCGATGGAGGCACATCATGGAGCATCAGCAACCACTGGTCAGGTTCATGCGGTGGTACTGCCACCAACGTGCATGCCGATAAGCATTTTCTGGCTTATCAGCCAAGTACAGGAGATTTATATGAATGTAATGACGGTGGTATATATAAAACAACGAATAATGGTAATTCATGGCCACACATCGGTTCCGGATTGGTTACCAGCCAGATGTATCGTCTTGGAGTGGGCCAAACAGCTGACGATGAAGTAATAACAGGACTGCAGGATAACGGAACAAAGGCTTTGTTGAACGGAAGCTGGAGTGATGTGATTGGTGGCGATGGTATGGAGTGTCTGATCGATTACAC
>DGOT01000281.1:2774-3239 GCA_002389465.1 Bacteroidales bacterium UBA4459
GAATTGTATTTTGGAGCTATTAAACGGACAACAAACCATTGGAGTTCAAAGACTGATATTAAACCTTCCGGCTCTTCCGGTGCCTGGATCACACCTTATATGTTAGATCCCTCAAATCATACCACAATTTATGCCGGATACACGGATGTATATAAATCAACAAACCAGGGAAATAGCTGGACAACCGTCAGCTCAAATCTGACAGGAGGAAGCACCCTCCGTTCCATATGCGTAGCCCCATCTAACAGCAGCTATATTTATACAGCTACAGGATATACCATGTGGATGACATCGAATGGCGGTTCCAACTGGACAAATATAACAAGCGGTTTGCCCGGTAGTTACATTACCTATATTTCAGTTAAAAATGATGACCCAAATACGGTTTGGGCTACCTTCAGTGGTTATAACAGTTACGGAGTGTATGAATCGACGAATGGAGGTTCTTCCTGGAGTAATATTTCC
>DGOT01000281.1:3249-4327 GCA_002389465.1 Bacteroidales bacterium UBA4459
TCACAGGTTGAATTATATGCCGGCACGGATGTGGGCGTATATGTGAAAGTTGGTAGTGCCAGCTGGGCTCCTTTTTTTGACGGCATGCCCAATGTGGTGGTAGATGAGCTGGAAATTTATTATGACGCTGATCCGGCAAACAGTATGATCAGAGCGGCAACTTACGGCCGCGGTCTCTGGGAATCGGATTTATATTCGGTTATATTGGCCCCTGATGCTGACTTTGTGGCTGATAACTTAACACCTACAATTTTGGAAACTGTTATTTTTACTGATCAGTCAACGAATGCCCCTACTTCGTGGCTATGGTCATTTACACCTAATACTATTACATATATGGGTGGTACCAATGCCGGCTCACAAAATTCTCAGGTACAGTTTGATGTTCCCGGCGTATACACGGTTGCCTTAACAGCTACCAACGCAGGGGGTTCCGATACAGAAACAAAAACCGATTATATAAACGCAACCTATCCTGCGCCAATTGCTGATTTTTCGGCTGACAACCTTAACCCGACAACCATAGATGTTGTGTCGTTTACTGATTTATCCACTAATTTCCCCGATACCTGGTTGTGGGCATTCACACCGGCTACCGTTACATATATGGACGGCACTGACGAAAATTCACAAAACCCTAAAGTCCTTTTCAATGATGTTGGTTACTATACCGTTGAATTAACCTCTACTAATGGTGGCGGTGTCGACACGGAAACGAAAGTAGATTATATCAATGTGCGTGAAGCCTTGTCGGTGGACGTATCAGCCAGCCCTGATGAAGTTTGTAACGGGGAGGTTGTACAATTATTTGCTGTTCCTTCCGGAGGATCGGGTAGTTATACATTCAATTGGACTTCGGATCCCCCGGGATTCAGTTCAACGGCTCAAAATCCGGTCGTCATACCGGATCAAACAACAGTGTACACAGTTGACGTTGACGATGGAGAACATGTTGTTTCAGCTGATGTTGAAGTGATTGTAAATCCATTACCCATAATAACCTTGGGTAACTGGCCTGACCAACTTTGCCATGAACAGGAACCTCCCGTACAACTGACAGCATCACCCGCAGGCGGTA
>DGOT01000098.1 GCA_002389465.1 Bacteroidales bacterium UBA4459
CGATAATTGATACAGATACCTGGGCAATAAGCCGAAATTTACCCGCTTCCCCCTTTATTCCTTTATATACCCGATACACCCCAATCAAAAAGAACCACAGGCTCCGGAAAGAGTCCTGTCCCGGAAAACAGCTCCTCCGTCACCCGTTCTTAACCTGAATAACCTTCGCTGCAATGCTCACGGCGATCTCGTCCGGCGTCTGGCTGTGAATGGAGAGTCCGATGGGGGCGTCCACCTTTTCAAGTGACTGTTTCGAAATACCTTTGCTTTCCAGGTAGGCGAATACCGAGACTACCTTGTCGTCGCTGCCCATCATACCGAGGTATTTTATTTTTTTGTTGAGAAGCTGTTCCAGTACAATGCTGTCGTTTTTGTGGGCAAAAGTCATAATGGCCACATACACGTGGTCGCCTTCCGGGACGTATCCGGCAGCCTGTTTATAATCAATGATCTGTCTGGCATGGGCGAAGTCATTATTTTTAAACGTGGTCAGCTCCTCATGTCGGTTGTCGAATACCGTAATGTAAAAACCAAGCTGCCGGAACAGCCGGCTGACAGCCACACTCACATGGCCTGCACCAAACAGGTACAGGAAATTCCGGTATCCATGTTGCTCGGCATAAGTCCAGTTGTGTTCCTGTATTTTGGTTTTATGTTCCTGTTGTAATGGCGTTTCGCAAAAATGTATGCCTGTTTCGTTATAATCAAGATGTCCGTTTTCAGCTTCAGCCAGTTTTTCTGCCAGCGGAAGTGATGTTTCGTTCAGCAAATAAAAAGCCACCACCTGGCTGCCGGAGCAGATCAGTCCGGAGCTGTCTTCGGTATCTTCGGCGTGGTGGTCCTGCCGTTTGATAAACGGTTTCTGTGGCGCATCAAAAAGCTTCCGTGCCTGTTCCACCAACCGGTATTCCATCACCCCGCCGCCGATGGAGCCAGAAAGCTCACCGTCTTCAGCTACTGCCATTTTAAAACCCTTTCGCCCCGGGCTGCTGCCGGAATGGTCGATCACCACCATTAAAACGAGCTGTTTGCTGTTCTTTAATTTCGTTCTGACAAAATCCCAAATGTTCATTATTCCATTATTTTTTCTGTGATCACCACCTGAACTTATATGTACGAAGTCGCGCAAAATTACGATCAAAGTTTTTGGTAGTCATCTGGCGTATTGATATTTATAAGTATTTTTTCACTTCCCACATTGACTCTTTTCTGTGGATACTTTCGCAGAAAATCATCCAGCCGGATATTATTTTCGGTTTCAGAAATTATTTCAGCTCTGATTTTGTCTGATATCAGAATCGGATGTCCGCCTTTTCCTTTATATACCGGTTTGACTATGTCGGCTTCCTCCCTTTTCTCAAAAATCTGCTCAAGTACGTCCTGCTCTACGAAAGGATTATCGGCATTGTGGATAAAAACAAAACGGTTCCTGTTTATGGCGGAGAGACCCAGTTTTACCGAATAAAACCGTTCGTAGCCGGGATGTTCATTTAAGATAAAACGAACATTTTCAGGAAATTCAATGGCATGCTGATCCAGGAATGATTTGCCTTCTCTATTAATGACAACAACCATTTCGTAACACCCGAATTTGGAAAACTGCTGCAGGATGTGTTCCAGAAATATTTTTCCGTCCTTCATTTTGAGACTGAATTTGATCTGCCCCATCCTGCCGGAGTATCCTGCGGCTAAAATAATTACCGAACAATCTTTTTTCATGAAAAGAATTCTAAAAACACCTCAAAAATAAGTAATCGCTGAACTTAGGCAGCTTTTCCTTAAATTTGTTAGCCTTTTCTTATAAAGAAATCATATGACTGATCGTTTTTCAATACTCCCTTTAAATGAGCTGCTGACCATTATATTGGCGCAGTACGACTACAAAAAAAGTATTTTCGGGATCAGTGAAGAACTTTTTTTCAATCCGCAGCAAAATGATGATTTACGGATAACCCGTTTCGGGAAGTTGCTGGAAAACCGGGTAGGCGTAGCCGCAGGGCCACAGACGCAACTGGCTCAGAATATTGTGGTTTCGTGGCTCACAGGGGCGCGTTTCATCGAGTTGAAGACCATCCAGACCCTCGACGAACTGGAAGTCTCAAAACCGTGTATTGATATGCAGGATGAGGGCTATAACTGTGAATGGTCGCAGGAACTAAAAATTCGCCAGTCGTTTGACCAGTACCTGGATGCCTGGATTATCATTCATATATTGCGCGATAAATTTGGATGGGATAATCCGCAAGAAGAAGATCCGGGCGTGATCTTTAACATGAGTGTCGGTTACGATCTGGAAGGGATTCTGAAAGATAATGTCCAGTGGTTTTTTCATAAAATGGCAGATGCTTCGCGTGAGCTGAAAGAAAAAATCGAAAGCATCAGGAATATTTATCCCAATGCGGTAAATCTCCCTATTAATACCCGTATTTCAGATAATATCACTTTGTCGACCATGCATGGTTGCCCTGCCGGAGAAATTGAGACTATAGGGGCTTATCTTATTGAGGACAAAAAACTTCATACGGCAATAAAACTGAACCCGACCTTGCTGGGAAAGGAAAAATTGCATCAAATCCTAAAAAAATCGGGTTTTGAAACCCAGGTTCCCGATATCGCCTTTGAGCACGACCTGAAGTATGAAGATGCCCTGAAGATCATTGAGAATCTTCAGAAAAAAGCCGCTGAAAATAAGGTGCAGTTTAGCTTAAAGCTTACGAATACGCTTGAAAGCAAAAATCATAAGGAAATATTCAGCGCCGGTGAAGAGATGATGTATATGAGCGGCAAAGCGCTACATCCTGTTTCGATAAATCTTGCGGCGAAACTTCAAAATGATTTTGACGGACGTCTCGATATTTCATTTTCCGGCGGGGCAGACGCTTTTAACATACAGGATATTGTTAAGTGCGGACTGAGTCCGGTGACTGTTTGCAGCGATTTGCTGAAACCGGGAGGCTACGGCAGATTGAATCAATATATGGTAAACCTGAAAAGTGATGGGGCAAAGCCGGGGATTAAAACACTGGATTACCTGAACAAATATGCCATCGAAGTTTTAAACAATCCGGCGTACAAAAAAACCGGATTCACCGAACCGAGCATTAAAACAGAGCGCTCCTTAAACTATTTTGACTGTATTCATGCGCCCTGTGTCGACACCTGCCCGACCAACCAGGGAATCCCTGATTATTTGTATTATACCTCGCAGAGAAAGTTTGAGAAAGCGGCTGATGTCATTTTGAAAACCAATCCTTTTCCACACGCAACGGGTATGGTGTGTGACCATCTTTGCCAGACAAAATGTACACGCATAAATTATGACAGCCCTGTTCTGATCAGGGAGATCAAGCGCTTTATTGCTGAAAACCACATCACGGATTCATTTGTTTCAGAGAGCAATAATAGGGCGCAAAATCAGCTTTCGGTTTCCATAATCGGTGCAGGACCGTCAGGCTTGTCATGTGCTTATTTCCTGGCAAGAGCCGGATTTAAAGTGGATGTTTATGAAAGTAAAAGCAGGGCAGGCGGTATGGTTCAGGGCGCCATTCCTTCCTTTCGCCTGACCGATGATGCCATCAATGCCGATATTAACTCTATTCTGGAAATGGGTGTTAACATTCACTATAATTTCGAGGTGAGCCAACAGTCGTTCAAAACCCTGAAAAATACTTCCGACTATATATACATAGGAACAGGTGCCAGGAAATCGAAAAAGCTTGCATTGAAGGGGATTGAATCGGCGAAGATTTTGGATCCGCTTAATTTTTTGTTCAACGTAAAAGAAGGGAAGGAAACAGGAATTGGCGAAAATGTAGTTATCGTTGGTGGTGGAAACACGGCCATGGATGCTGCGCGGACTGCTTACCGCCTGGTGGGTAAAAACGGCAGAGTTACTATAGTCTATCGCAGAACCATCAGGCAGATGCCGGCAGATCTCGGTGAAATAAAAGCCGTTCTGGAGGAGGGAATTGAAATTATCGAACTTGCTTCACCGCTTGAAATTATAACGGAAAACGGCAAGCCGAAGTCGCTCCTATGTCAGCGGATGAAGTTGGGGAAAAAAGACGATTCGGGAAGAGCAAAGCCTGTTGAAATTCCGGGGTCTGAATTTGAAATACTACTCGATACGTTCATACCTGCCATAGGCCAGGAAATTGACATCGACTTTGCAAACTCTTCGGAGTTGATGACCCGGAAAGGAACATATGAAACGCAAATAGAAAATGTTTTCATTGGCGGTGATGCCTTGCGCGGAGCCTCAACGGCCATCAATGCCATAGGCGATGGGAGAAAAGCTGCCCAGGAAATAATTGATAAGGCAGGAATTGCCTTTAACACGCTTGATGGTTCGGTAAGAAAGCGAACAGGCATCCATCGGTTAATGTTGGAAAAAGCGAAAAGAAAGCAGCCGCAGTACGTTGTTGAAACACCTCTTGATGACAGGCAGAACTTCAAACTTGTTGCCGAAACACTGACTGAAGAAGAGGCGGTTAATGAGGCCTCACGATGTCTTTTGTGCGATGAAGTATGCAACATCTGTACAACGGTCTGTCCGAATCTTGCTTTTCATTCTTTCGAAACAGAACCGGTAAAATACGAGCTGCCATTAGTAATTCCAACCGAAAATAAGCTGAAAATTACCAAATCGGGATTATTTGAAATAAACCAGAAGTATCAGATCCTTCACCTTGCCGACTGGTGTAACCAATGCGGCAATTGCGATACATTTTGTCCTTCATCCGGGGCGCCGTATAAAGAGAAGCCCCATCTGTACCTGAATAAGGAGCTTTTTGAAAAAGAAAAAGACGGCTTTTACTATGAACAGGAGTGTGCATATCCCTGTTTGCTGGGCTTTCAAAATAAAAAGCAGTATAAGCTGATGGTCAAACCGGATATTTTATATCTTGAGAGTGAAGATTTCAGCCTGTCATTTAACAAAGAGACGATGCAAATTATGGAATACAGCGTTTTTGTAAATTCAGGTTTTGAACACGATCTGAAGATTACAGCGGAAATGAAAATAATATTGACAGGGGCACAAAGTTTTTATGCAAAATAATGGAGTAAGATGCATGTAAAAGATGCCCCACCGAGAATAAGAATTGATAAAAAACACAAAGTATGACAAGAGAACAAATATTGGAAAACACCATTCAGCGTTGTCGCGAAAAACATATCATATTGCCGACCTATAACCAGATGCGCAACCCCGAACTCATTCCCGAAAAAATCAAGGAAAAACTCAAAGGTATTGGCTTGTGGGATTTGAATTCATTAAATCTTTTCAGGATAAACTGGAAAAATGAGCCTGTAAAATCAGGCGGGGGATTCGGCCAGATAAACTACATGGAGTTGCCTTCTGAACTTACAGGTGTGAAAGCAAGAATAGTATTGTTGATCGGTAAATTCTTTCCTACAGGCGCCCACAAGGTAGGAGCCACTTTTGGCCCGCTGGTTGAGAAACTGGTGACAGGCCGTTTCGACCCGACCCGGCAGAAAGCCCTTTGGCCGTCAACAGGCAATTACTGTCGTGGCGGTGCTTACGACTCATATCTGTTGGGCTGCAAGTCAATTGCCGTCCTCCCGCAGGGGATGTCGCAGGAGCGTTTTGACTGGTTGCATAAGGTGGGAGCAGAAGTTTTTGCAACGCCTGGTACCGAAAGCAACGTGAAGGAAATTTACGACAAAGTAAAGGAACTGGTCGCTGAAAGAGGTGATGAGATTGTAAACCTGAACCAGTTTGAAGAAATCGGAAATTCGTTGTGGCATTACGCTGTTACGGGCCCTGCCATGGAAGAAGTTTTTAATTCCGTTAAAGAAGAAAATGACACGTTCACCGGGCTCTTCCTGACGCAGGGATCTGCGGGAACTTTGGGAAGTGCCGATTATTTGCGTGAGATTTATCCTCACATGAAAGTTTGTGCCGGCGAGGCTTTGCAATGTCCCACACTTCTCGAAAACGGGTTCGGGGAACATCGGATCGAAGGTATCGGCGATAAGCATGTCCCGTGGATCCATAACATCCGGAATATGGATATGGTGGCTGATATTGATGACAATCCGAACATCCGTTTAATGCGTCTTTTTAATGAAAAGGCAGGAAGGGATTACCTGAAAAATGAATTGAAGATAGATGCCCATATTGTTGATAAACTAGGGCTTCTCGGTATCTCATCCATTGCCAACCTGATGGGGTCCATTAAACTGGCGAAGTATTACGAAATGGATGAAAATGACATTGTATTTTCGGTGGCTACTGATTCTATGGAGATGTATCAATCGCGGCTGGTTGAAGAGAATGAACTTCATGGTGAATTCACACTTCGGGATGCTGCGGTGAGTTTTGATGCCGATTTGCTGGGCCTCAATATCGACCATATGATCGAGATGAATTATCATCAGAAAAAGCGGATGCACAACCTTAAGTATTTCACATGGATAGAACAGCAGGGTAAAACCGTGGAAGAACT
The DNA here is from genome assembly GCA_002389465.1 of Bacteroidales bacterium UBA4459. Classification (GTDB taxonomy): domain Bacteria; phylum Bacteroidota; class Bacteroidia; order Bacteroidales; family F082; genus UBA4459. The sequence goes on from DGOT01000098.1 coordinate 6,471, forward strand.
CAATGCCCAATGGTATGATAAAAACTACTGGAAGTCGCGCTATGCCAAAGTTGAGGAATGGGATGAGGAGATCAGGGAGTTTAACGAGAGAACCGGGGTGCTGAAGGAATATTTGTAGTATATTTAACAAGCATGAGAAATGCCTCGTTGGCACATGT
>DGOT01000185.1:0-17604 GCA_002389465.1 Bacteroidales bacterium UBA4459
ATGGGATTACAAACTCTGTTACGTTTAATTCGTGCCATAAAAAACTAACCTTTAACTCCTCTCCTGTTGCCTATAGTACATACCAGAAGGCATTTGATTTGGTGCAGAGAAACATCCTGCACGGTAACTCATTTTTACTGAACCTCACCTTTCCCAGCCAGGTCGAAACAAATTATACACTTCAGGAAATATTTCACCTAAGTAGCGCCAAATACAAACTTTGGTTTAAAGATCAATTCGTCGTTTTTTCACCCGAGATTTTTATTCGTACTGAGGGTCGGAATATCAGTTCATTCCCCATGAAAGGCACCATCGATGCCCATATTCCCGATGCAGAAAACAAACTCCGCAACAGCAGAAAGGAAGTGGCTGAACATTACACGATCGTCGATCTCATTCGCAACGACCTGAGCATGGTGGCTAAAAAAGTGGGGGTAGCCCGATTTCAATATATCGAACGAATCGAAACAAACCGAAGGGCCCTGCTGCAGATGAGTTCGGAAGTCACCGGCGTACTGCCGAAAGATTATCACGAACATCTTGGGGACATTCTTTTTACTTTATTGCCGGCAGGCTCCATATCGGGAGCTCCAAAAGCTAAAACACTGGAAGTTATTAAAGAGGCCGAGCAGTACAATCGGGGGTATTTTACAGGTATTTTCGGCATCTTCGATGGGAAAAATATCGACAGTGGTGTCATGATTCGTTATATCGAAAAAACGGAAGAAGGACTGATCTATAAAAGCGGTGGCGGTATCACTTCGCAAAGCTTTTGTGCCGAAGAATATGAAGAACTAAAAGACAAAATTTATGTGCCTGTTGCTTGAAACCATACGCATCGAAAACGGTCATATCTATAATCTGATGTATCACCAGGAGCGGATGAACCACGCTCGGAAAATACTGTTCCGGTGCAGCGATCGACTGAATCTGGCTGAGATTATTAATGCCCATCTGAGCTCGGCCGGATTTGCAATCCGGCCGCAAAAAACCGCAGATCTGCAGTCTTTACATAAAAAACAAAGCAAACCCCATAAGTGCAGAATTAAATATGTTAAGGAAATTCAAACAATTGAATTTATTCCTTACAAACAGCCTTCCATCAACTCACTCAAAATTGCACATGATGATCAGATTGATTATGCCTTTAAATACAATGACCGTTCCCCCTTAAATGAACTTTTCGCACAAAAAGCCAATTGTGATGATATCTTGATCGTTAAGCAGGGATTCATAACTGATACATCCTATGCCAATATACTTTTTTACAACGGAAAAGAGTGGCTTACACCTACTCATCCGCTTCTGAATGGTGTCCAGCGCGCAAGCCTGTTAGACAGAGAACTCATACAGGTAGCAGATATTCGACCGGAAGATCTTAAGCATTTTCAAAAAGCCCGCCTAATCAATGCGATGATAAGGTTTGAAGACAAATTGGATATAAAAATTGATCATATTTATTTTTAAACTTCATTCTATTGTTGGGGTCCAAACGAACAACTCTGTTTTACCATCGCACTTTAATTCCTTGCGTTTGGTGAAGACACCAACAACATCATATTTTCAATATCTTTGGTTTTTTATCTTCTTAAAAAAAATATTATGAAAAAGTCATTATTCTTTCTTCTTATTCCATTATTATTCCGCTTATCCCTGTTTGCCGGCGAAGGTATGTGGATACCCATGTTGCTGCAGCAACTCAACGAAAAAGAGATGCAGGAAATGGGGATGAACATTACGGCCGAAGACATTTATTCCATCAATCATTCCAGCCTGAAAGATGCCATCGTGCTCTTCGGCCGTGGTTGCACCGCCGAAATCATTTCTGATCAGGGGCTGCTGCTTACAAACCATCATTGTGGTTATGGAGCCATCCAGCGCCATAGCAGTATTGAGCATGATTACCTGACCGATGGTTTTTGGGCGATGAATAAGGAAGAAGAACTCGCAAACCCGGGGCTTTCCGTTACACTGATGGTTCGCATGGAAGAAGTAACCGCCAAAGTACTTGAAGATGTAAACGATAGCATGACCGAAGCCGAAAGATCAGCTAAAATTAAAGAGAACAGTGATAAGCTTATTGAAGAATTTGAAAAAGATTCGGATTACCAGGCTGTTATCAAACCGTTTTTCAAAGGGAATGCCTATTATATGATCATTACCGAAACGTTTAAGGATATCCGGTTGGTAGGAGCTCCTCCTTCCGATATTGGCAAATTCGGTGGTGATACCGACAACTGGATGTGGCCTCGCCATACGGGCGATTTTTCTGTCTTTCGCATCTACACCGACAAAAGCGGCAAGCCGGCAGAGTATTCGAAAGAAAACATCCCCTATCAGCCTAAATATCATTTGCCGATTTCCATCAAGGGTGTTGATGAAGGCGATTTTACCTTTGTTTTCGGCTACCCGGCACGTACCAACGAATATCTGCCTTCCTGTGCTGTAAAAATGATCACAGAATCGGGCAACCCACACAAAATAAAGCTACGCCAGACCCGCCTTGATATTTTTAATGAACACACTGTAAACAACCCTGGAGTTCGTATCCAGTATGCTTCCAAAGATGCCCGTGTAGCCAACTACTGGAAGAAGATGATCGGCGAAAGTGCTGGTATTCAACGTATGCGTGGTATTGAGAAAAAAGAAGCATATGAAAATGAATTTCTGGCATGGGCCGTAAGTTCTCCGGAACTCGAAGAAAAGTATGGCGGACTGTTACCAGCCTTCCAGTCGGCCTACAGTCAACTGGAACCTTTGTCGCTGGCTTTCGATTATTTACGTGAGGCTGGGTTGGGCATAGAACTGGTTAATTTTGCCCGATATTTTTCACATCTTACCGAACTAAGCCAGGCAAATGGGTTGAATGAAGAAGCTATCAGTGAAGAGATAACAAAACTAAAAAACAAAACTGACGGGTTTTTCAAAGATTATTATTCCCCCATTGACAAAGAAGTGATGGTCGCCCTGCTGAAACTGTATGATGAGAACCTTGCACCTGAATACAAGCCTGCGTTTTTTAATACCATCCACAACAAATATAAAAACGATTATGCATCCTACACACAATATGTTTTCGGAAAGTCCATGTTTGATAATGAGCAGTCACTGAATGAGTATCTGAATGCTTATCAGCCGAAGCACTACAAAAAACTAGAAAAAGATCCTGCTTTTCAAATGGCTTCCGACCTTAAAAATTTATACGTTTACAGGATCCAGCCTGGCATGAACGGCATCAACCGGAAACTCGACAGTTTGCAACGCATTTATATGAAGGCACAGATGGAAATGGCGCCTGATAAACGGTTTTACCCTGATGCCAACTTCACGCTGAGGGTTACTTACGGAATGATAGACGGCTACAACCCGAAAGATGCCGTATATTATAAACCTTACACTACATTGAAAGGTATTATGGAGAAAGAAGATCCGGCTATTTATGATTACGTGGTGGAAGACAAACTGAAAGAATTGTATCAAAACAAAGATTACGGTGATTATGCCGATGAAGACGGTTCCATACACGTATGTTTTGTGGCCAGCAACCATACCACAGGCGGCAATTCAGGCAGCCCGGTTCTGAATTCCGATGGTGAACTTGTAGGGGTGAATTTCGACCGCTGTTGGGAAGGCACGATGAGCGACCTGATGTACGACCCGCAAGTGTGTCGTAATATTTCGCTTGATATTCGTTATTTCCTCTTTATCGTTGATAAATTTGCAGGAGCGGGTTATCTGGTGGATGAAATGGATATTGTAAACTAAAATACTAAGACAAATGAAACTGTTTTTAAAAATTCTGGCAGGCCTGCTGCTCGTAATTGTGGTTGTAATGGTAATTGCCTGGTTCTGGTTGAAAAGTACAGCACCCGTCTATTCGGGGCAGGTTGAATTGCAAGGATTAAACCAGCCAACCGACATTATCTACGATAATTTCGGTGTACCTCACATCTATGCGCAAAATGCCCACGATGCTTATTTTGCCCTTGGCTATGCACAGGCACAGGAACGGCTTTTTCAGATGGAGATGATACGAAGAGCAACCAGTGGCAAGCTTTCGGAAATCCTCGGTGAAACCTTAGTGCCGACAGATAAAAAGATGCTGACACTTTCCATCCGGAAAACAGCCGTAGAAAATGCGCAGAGAGTTTTTCAAAATTCCGATGCGGAATTTAAAAAACAGGCTTTGGCTTATCTTGATGGGGTCAACACCTTTATTGATGAAGACAATCTCCCGATCGAATTTACACTGATCGACTTCAAACCGGAACACTTTACTCCTGAAGATATTTATACTGCTATCGGGTACATGTCTCTTTCCTTTACATCAGCCTTGAAACTTGAGCCTATGACCACTTACATTTATCATAAGTTAGGTGATCGATATTTAATAGACTTGCAGGTTGATTCGCTCAGCAACGCCCGCTTGTACGACACGATGGGAAAACTTTCTTTTCTGAATGATCTTTCCGGCGAGTTGCAGGACTACCTACCCGTTCCGATCTGGGAGGGATCAAACAATTGGGTGATGAATGCCGACCGTTCGAAAAGCGGAAAAGTACTGCTTGCTAACGATACACACATTGCGTACTCACAACCTTCCGTCTGGTTCGAGGCTCACCTGAATTACCCCGGATTCGAAATGTTCGGTTTTTATCTGGCCGGTGTGCCCTTTGCCCTTATCGGACACAATCATTATTTTGGATGGGGACTGACCATTTTCCCGTTCGATAACATGGACTTATACAGTGAAAAAGTTAATCCCGACAATCCTGATCAATACCTCTATGCGGGTTCATGGAAAGATTTTAAAGATGAAACTTATCATGTCAAAGTTAAAGACAGTGAAGACGTTGTCTATCATTTAAAAAAGACAATCCACGGTCCGGTACTTAATCAGGCTTTCAAAGAAGTCACAGAAACAGAAAATACCCCCATTAGTTTTTGGTGGGCCCTTCACCATATAAACACAACCTCTTTGCAGGCTTTGTATGACATAAACAATGCGCAGAATATCAAAGCTTTTGAGCAGGCTGTATCTCTTGTTGACATTATCGGACTGAATATTGTGTACGGCGACTCGGAAGACAATATTGCATGGTGGGCGGCCGGTAAGATCCCCATACATGATCCTGCTGTTAATTCCCAACTTATTCTGGATGGCTCCAACAGCACAACAATGATCCATAGTTTTTACTCTTTTGATAAAAACCCGAAACTGATCAACCCTGGAGATGGTTTCATCGGTACATCCAACAATGCACCCCACAGAGTGGACGGTATTTTATATCCGGGCTATTATTACCCCGGTTACCGTGCCCGGCGTATCAGGGAGCTGGCCGACAGTCAGGCAAAATGGACGCTTGAAGGAATGGTAATGATACAGAACGATGTCACTTCTGAGAGAGATGTCAGAATTACGGATCTCGTTTTAAGTTCTGTTAACAAAGAATATATCGATACCAACGGACCTGTTTACCGGAAGGCATTAGATACCCTTGAGAACTGGGACGGAAAGTACACAGTTAGCAATTGCGGAGCAACCGTTTATACAAGTATGATTTATCATATACTGAAGTTAACAATGAAAGACGAGCTCGGCAGTGATCAGTTTGAAAAGACCGTAAGTTCTATGACGGTGAGATCTGCACTGGAGACTTTATTTTTTAACGAGAATTCTCCCTGGTGGGACAACATAAATACGGCAGAAAAAGAAACCCGCGACCAGATTTTTGCAGAAGGACTGCAGCAGGCACTGGATGACCTGACGCATAACCTCGGCACAATGAATAACTGGCGATGGGGTAAGCTGCACACACTTACGCATATACACCCGATCGGACGCAAAGAGCCTTTTGATAAAATTTTCAACGTAGGCCCGTTTGCAAAAAACGGAGGGAACGAAGTGGTGGATAAAGAAGCATTTAATTACAGCGGACACGGACCCTACGTCGTTTTTTCGGGTCCTGCCATGCGCCTATTGGTAGACTTTGCACGACCCGAAAAGGCTCTGTCAGTCATTCCTACAGGCCAATCAGGAAATGTGATGAGCCCACACTATGCCGATCAGGCTGAGATGTTTGTTCAGAGCAAGTATAAAATACAGGAAATGAATAAAAACAAGCTTCCGGCTAACAGGATTCTTCATTTAAAACCAGAATTGTAGTTGTTGGCAGGATCATATTATTTTGGATAATAAAACGTGTTATCGGTTTCCCAAAAATATTGTTAATTATTTAACACAATGTTTTTACATACTATTTTTTAAAGTAATTTTGCTGCCTGGTCATAAACCGCATCAGAAGCAACATAACATATGGAAAAAGAAAAGCTTTTTACTGATTTTTCACCTGTATCTACCAAGGAGTGGACAGAGAAAATTATCAAGGACCTGAAAGGAGCCGACTATGATAAAAAACTCGTCTGGAAGACTGACGAAGGGTTTGATGTACAACCCTTCTACCGCGAAGAAGACCTTACAAAGGTTCCGCACCATAAGGTGTTACCCGGCAACTTTCCTTACGTGAGGGGCAATAATGCAAAAGGCAACCAGTGGCTTGTAAGGCAGGATATACTTGTGGAAGATCTCGACAAGACAAATGCCAAACTGCTTGATATACGGATGAAAGGCGTTGACTCGCTCGGCATTATTTATACCAACGGTCATGTTCCCGATGAAGAAGAAGTGGAACACCTGCTAAACAATATCCGAGCTGATGTAATGGAACTGAACTTTTCCTGTGATGATCCTTACACTGTCATTCAGGTTATTGACCATCTTGTTAAAAAATACAACCGCGATCTGGACAAGGTAAAAGGATCGCTGGAGTTTTGTCCGCTAAGCAGGTACAGTACAACAGGAAAATTTTACATTTTGGAAAAAGAAGATTTCAGGACAATAAGCAAGGTCTTTATTGCCGGAGGGCTTCTGCCCAACTTTCAGCTGCTTACCGTGAACGGAACTGTTTTTAAGAATTCAGGTGCCGGAATTGTCAGCGAGTTGGCATTCTCCCTGGCAATGGCCACGGATTACCTGACTTATTTAACTGAAAACGGTCATGATATTGACGATGTGGCACCACGCATCCGGTTTCATTTTTCTGTGGGATCTGACTATTTCATGGAAATTGCCAAATTCAGGGCTTTCCGCTTTCTATGGTCGAAAATAGTAAATGCTTATGGCGTAAGTCGTGCCGATAAAACTAAAACATTCATTCATTGTTCTAATGCCAAATGGAACAAAACACTGTACGATCCATATGTGAACATGCTGAGAACCACGACAGAAACCATGTCAGCCGCTCTTGGAGGCGTTGACTCGCTAAGTGTGTTATCTTTCAATGAAGTATTTGAAAAGCCTGAAGAATTTTCGGAACGCATTGCCCGCAACCAGCAACTTATCTTAAAAAAAGAATCCTTTTTTGACAAAGTGGCCGACCCGGCCTCCGGTTCTTATTATATCGAAGAACTGACAACAAAACTGATAGAAAAAGCCTGGGAACTCTTCCTGCAAGTGGACGAAAAAGGCGGATACCTTGAAGCATTTAAACACGGATTTATTCAGGAGCGAGTACGTAATGAGGCGGAAAAGAAAAACAGGGACATCGCCCTGCGGAAGATGTCGTTGCTCGGAACCAACCAGTACCCGAATATTTCGGAACATTCAGATACGGCTGACCATATACTGCAAGCACGACCTGTTGCAGGAAATGATCTGGAATTACTTATTCCTTGCCGTGGCGCCGAAGCTTTCGAAGAAATCAGGCTGAAAACTGATGCTTATTCAGCTAGCAAGAAGCGACCCGTTGTGTGGATGTTTGCCTACGGAAATATGGCCATGCGACGTGCCCGTTCGCAGTTCGCCAGTAACTTTTTCGGTGTAGCCGGATTTGAAATTACCGACAATCCCGGGTTTTCTTCTGTCGAAGAAGGAGTTAATGCTGCTAAAAAAGCCAAACCAGATATTGTGGTCCTTTGCAGTTCGGACGAAGAATATGCCGACATCACGCTGCCCGTGTATAAGGCACTAAAAGAAGATGCTGTTGTGGTGTTAGCTGGTTACCCACAAGACCTGGTGGAGCAATTCCGGGCAAAGGGCATGGAACATTTTATCCATATCCGGTCAAATGTGCAGGAAGACCTGAAGAATTATCAGCAAATATTAGGGATCATTTAACTTTAAAAAAAAAGCGAATCGTGAAACCGAATTTCAAGATCATAGATATTTTCAGAAACCCTGACAGCCCTGTTACTTCCGGAGAATGGATGGAACAAAATCATATTATTCCCGAATGGAAAACACCGGAACATATTGAAATACAGCCTGTCTACACCGATGATGTGTTGCAAAGCATGGAACACCTGCACTATGCTGCCGGCCTGCCGCCTTTTTTGAGGGGACCTTACTCCACCATGTATGTTACCAGGCCCTGGACGATCAGGCAATATGCCGGATTTTCAACAGCAGAAGAATCAAATGCTTTTTACCGCCGTAATCTGGCGGCAGGGCAAAAAGGATTATCTGTTGCTTTCGACCTGGCTACACACCGCGGTTACGACTCGGACCATGAACGCGTGGTAGGCGATATCGGAAAAGCCGGTGTTGCCATTGATTCCATCCTCGACATGAAGATACTGTTCGATGAAATTCCGTTGAACAAAATCTCTGTTTCTATGACAATGAATGGCGCAGTACTTCCTATACTCGCTTTCTATATCGTTACCGCTCTTGAACAAGGTGCCAAACCGGAAGAATTGGCAGGCACTATCCAAAACGATATTCTAAAAGAATTCATGGTGCGGAATACCTACATTTACCCACCGGCTCCATCCATGAAGATTATTGCCGATATTTTCGAATACACTTCGCAATACATGCCGAAATTCAACTCCATTTCCATTTCGGGGTACCACATCCAGGAAGCCGGAGCCACAGCAGATATTGAGTTGGCCTATACGCTGGCTGATGGGTTGGATTATATCCGTACGGGCATTGAAGCGGGATTGAAGATTGATGAGTTCGCCCCCCGTTTGTCTTTTTTCTGGGGACTGGGCATGAACCATTTTATGGAAATTGCCAAATTGCGGGCCGCCCGTATGCTTTGGGCTAAGATCGTAAAGCAGTTCGATCCTAAAAATCCTAAATCAATGGTTTTACGGACGCACACACAAACTTCTGGCTGGAGCCTGACGGAACAGGATCCGTTTAACAATGTAGCACGCACCTGTATCGAAGCTATGGGAGCTGCATTGGGTCATACACAATCATTGCATACCAATGCGTTGGATGAGGCCATTGCCCTGCCTACAGATTTTTCAGCACGAATTGCGCGAAACACACAAATTTATCTTCAGGAAGAAACAAATATTTGCCACTCCGTTGACCCGTGGGCCGGCTCATATTATGTAGAAAAACTAACCCACGAGCTGGCACATAAAGCTTGGGAACACATTATGGAAATTGAAGAAATGGGCGGTATGTCGAAAGCTATTGAAACAGGCTTGCCGAAGATGCGCATTGAAGAGGCTGCTGCCCGCAAACAGGCACGTATCGACTCACACAAAGATATTATCGTAGGTGTAAACAAATACCGCCTTGAAAAAGAAGCTCCTATGGACACCCTCGAAGTGGACAACACAGCTGTTCGGGAAGCCCAGTTGAAGCGTCTGGCAAAACTGCGGGCAGAAAGAGACGAAAAAGAGGTGCAAAAAAGCCTTGAAGCCCTAACCGAAGCCTGTAAAACAGGGCAGGGAAATTTGCTGGCACTGTCGGTAGATGCTGCTAAAAAACGGGCAACCCTTGGTGAAATATCTTATGCCTGTGAGAAAGTATTCGGACGTTACAAAGCGGTTATCAGATCTATTTCAGGCGTTTACTCTGCCGAAGCAGGACAGCAGGAATCTTTTAAGAAAGCGCGCCGGCTGGCTGATAAATTTGCCGAGATGGAAGGTCGCCGCCCACGTATTATGATCGCAAAAATGGGACAGGACGGACACGACAGGGGTGCTAAAGTAGTAGCTACGGGTTATGCCGACATCGGGTTTGATGTAGATATAGGCCCTCTTTTCCAGACTCCTGCCGAAGCTGCCCGCCAGGCTGTTGAAAACGATGTGCATGTATTGGGCGTGTCAAGTCTGGCAGCCGGACATAAAACTCTGGTTCCCCAGGTGATTGAAGAGCTGAAAAAACTAGGCCGCAAAGACATCATGGTGATTGTTGGCGGAGTCATTCCTCCACAGGATTATCAGTTCTTGTATGATGCAGGCGTGGTGGCAATTTTCGGCCCGGGAACTGTTATCGCCAGTGCTGGCATCCAGATGCTGGAACTGCTTATTGAAACAAGGAGCTAAAGATTTCCGGTTTCTTTCCTGCAATTAGTACATTTGTGAAATTTCACAATTATGAGATATCTCCTGTTTAGTTCTGTTTTTGTTTTATCAGCTCTCCTCCTCAAAGGGCAGGATACATTGACCGTGGTACAGTATAATCTGCTGAATTACGGAAATTATACGAGTTATTGCACCACAGCAAACAACAACATCAATGAAAAAGATAACTATCTGAAAACAATCATTAATTATCTCCATCCGGATATTTTTTCCGTTAATGAAATTTCCAAATCTGAAACCATTCACCAGCATTTACTGGACCAGGTACTGAACACCGATGGGGTTTCCTATTATAGGAAAGCTAATTTTATAAAAGTAGCCAACTCGTACCTTGTAAACATGCTGTACTACAACAAAGACAAACTTGTGCTGCATTCTCATTACATTGCTCAGAGCTATATTCGCGATGTGGATGTGTATAAACTTTATTACAGGTCGGATGATCTGCCGCAGGGCGACACAGCATTTATTATCTGTGTTGTAGCTCATTTAAAAGCCAGTTCAGGTTCTGACAATGAAAACAAGCGAAAAATAATGGCAGAAAACACTATGGATTTTTTAAATAATTTAAACGATGATGATAATTATTTAATGATGGGTGATTTCAACGTGTATTCAAACAATGAAGATGCTTACCAGCAGTTTTTATTTTATTCCAATCCAGATCTTCGTTTTAACGACCCCGTTGACCAATACGGAAATTGGCACAACAACAGCTATTACAGCTATTACCATACCCAGTCAACACACAGTACTTCCAACGGCTGTGCGTCAACCGGGGGGATGGATGACCGCTTTGATTTCATTTTGATTTCGAACAGCATCAAGAACAGCACTAAAGATGTAAGCTATGTCAGCCAATCATACCGGACCGTAGGACAGGACGGGCAGCATTTCAACAAAGCTGTCAATGCTTCTCCCGCCAATATCTCAGTTCCACCAGATGTTCTAAATGCTATTGCTTATAATTCGGATCACTTACCGATAATGATGAAACTGGCCGTTGAAAAAACCTTAGGATTAAATGAGCTTGATGGTTTGTTTGAAGTTGTCAAAATGGTGAATCCGGCTGGCAATAGTTTTGATGTCAGGTTATGGGCCAAAGAGCAGTCCGTTATGGAAATTTGCATTTACAACGTATTAGGTGAACCTGTAATGAAGGAGTCAATCTTTTTAAACAGAGGTGAAAACCATGTAGTACGTTCCATACAGCATTTAAAAGCCGGCATGTATGTCGTATGCATATCCGATAAGAATGCGAATACGCTTGTGCGAAAACTCCTGAAATACTAAGAAAGCAATTTGAACGATTTTTTCTTTTTTTCGTAATATTCCAACCCTTTCTCGGTGGCAATACTTTTTATAAAACTCTCAAACATCTGTGTAAACAGCTGGACAAATGAAAATTCTTCGGGGGGGAAATTGTCAGGATTATGTAGATCCAGCAAACGGCTGATGTATCTTCTGGCTACAAGTTCGGTACTTACATCATTCCGGTAAAGACCACTAATAATGCCTTTTTGAATATTTACGTTAATCTTCATGTAGATGAAGTCAACCCTCTTGTCGATATGATCCTGATAGATTTTCGGGTAAACATCTTTCCACTCATTGGTAACCGAAGGACTCAGGTGGTAAAATTTTCCTGCCATTTCTTTACTTACGGTAAACAGAATATCAATAGCATCATAATACCCTTCAAAATCATGGTCAATGAAGATGTCTTCAAACTTCTTTCGCTCCTCGGCAAGTATATCTTTAACCAGATCACCTTCTCTGGTATAATATTTTCCCAAAACACCCTTCGGAATCTTATCATTTTGGCGCAACTTTTCCAAAGTGATCTCGCTTATCCCTTTCTCATTGGCAATACTCCGGATGCGTTGTAATAGTTCTATCCGTTCTTCATTCATATAGTGAGGACTGGTATTATCAATAACAAAAATATAAAATTAAGCCCGTCAGCGTTAGTGAAAACTTGCGAATTATCAACCACTTTATTCAACAAAGATCATCTGGCGTTTTTCTACACTCCCGTTGCTGCTGAGCATAAAATAATAAACGCCGGGAGATAAACCGTATTGTCTGGGGTCGAACATTTCAACAAATTTACCTGGCGATGCGGCGACCTGCTGTTTAAGAACAGCTACCTGTCTTCCAAACATATCGAAAACAATTAAGGTGATCTCAGATTGCTTCATCACTTTATAGGAAAGATATGTGGTTTCCCTGAACGGATTCGGATAGTTTTGTTGGAGCGTGAATGGGATGCTTTCAACTACCTCTTCCATACCGACGGTAACATCCATTATAGCTGTCCACATGGATAAATTCCCGTTTTGCAACCTCGTCCAGATAGGTCTTACCTGATCGTTGTAAGAAGTTATATTCGTATAATCACCAAAAAATGCATTGGTTGAAGGATAAAAAGGCGATTCGCTGATTTGGATATTTTCGAATGTTTCTCCGCCGTCTGTTGAGCGTGCTACATAAACATCCGTATTTCTATCTTCATAATTTCTTCTGTCGTAAAAAACAATATAGATATTTCCATTAGCTCCGTCAATGGTCATCCAACTGAGGAACTGCTGTTTTCCGGGAGGGTCATCATTCACACGCAAAGGATGTGACCATGTGTTACCACCATCTGTCGATTTGGCTATCCATACATCTGTATCATCCGTTCCGTTTCTTTGATCGGTCCAGTTTACATAGATTGTTCCTCGGAATGTAGAGCGGCTTAGATCACAGCAGGTTACCGGAAGGCCGTTGCAGCGATTTATTCCCGGTATGTTATAATCCCACCCGCCGGGCTGATGGGAAACAAAAACATCCTCATCCAGCCAGGTTTCTCCTCCGTTCAGTGAACGATCAAACACAATACCTCCCGGTCCCGACCAGGCAACATATATTTCACCATCTAGACCAACCGCCGGCACCGCTCCTTCCACGGTATTGTCGCTGTCAATACAATCTCCTGACAGTTCATTTATCTGCACAGCATCCGACCAGGTTGCGCCTGCATCGGTTGATTTACTGAATAATATGTTGCTGTATTTTGACGCGTCAGACGTGCCGTATTCATCAAACTGTGTCCATGTAACATATATAGTGTTGGTGGCACTGTCAACAACCGCCCATTCTTTATCCTGGGCTTTTGTTCCGTTCAAGCCCATATAGGTTCCGTCGTTCCATGTACTATTTTCGAAATCATATTTCTGGCAAACGATCCGGTCAATCCAGTTGCCAACCACTGGATCCGATAGATGAAAAAAATAAAAGCTGCCTGCTGTATCTACAATAATCGCAGGGTCACCCCAAACTCCGTGTTCTTCCGAAACAAGCTCGCCTCTGTCCCAGCTATAACCGCCGTCTTCCGAGATGTAATAACTTCTCAAATTAGAACCTGCTACTAACCTGTCAGGGTTTTTCGGATTAATTATAATGGACGGCTCGTTAGGATGGTGTTCATCACTTATCAATATATTCTGATATTGCGCAAAAGAATGAGAGGAGAACAAAATAAGGATTAATGTGATTGTCAGATATTTCATGGCGGATATGTGAAAATGAGATATGGTTGCATAAATTCTTCTCGTCCGAAGTTTTACAAAGATAACGAACTTGAAAAGACAGTCAACAATCAGCAGGTATTTGACGCCAGCAGACGGCCCACACTCATATTTTTCCTACTTTTGGTTCTTACTCAACAAGTGAAATTATGCGGAAAATTGCCTTACACTGGCAAATCCTGTTTGCTTTGATTGCTGCTATCCTGTATGGACTCAGCTTCCCCACTTCGTACCAGATAAATGAAAAATCATATACACTATTAACCAGAAATCATGTGCCGCCGACAGTTCAGAAGGAACTAACGGTACTGGAAGGAAGGCAATACAACACACTATCGGAATTTTTAAGCGATCTGGACAGGCTGCCTGAAAAAGAAACAGCGCCTTACAAAGCTGCCATTCTCAAAGCATCTTATTACAACCCCGCGGTATCTTATATCAGCTGGATGGGTGATCTGTTTATTCGTGCATTAAAAATGTTGATCATCCCGCTGATCTTGTCCTCACTTATTTCGGGGATTACCAGTATTGGTTCGGGAAGCAACCTGGGACGGCTTGGACTTAAAACTATGCTGTATTATGTAATCACCAGTTTATTTGCGATTGTTACCGGGCAAGTGTTGGTAAACATCTTTAAACCTGGAGTAGGTGCCAACATTCAATTTGTGCAGCAGGTAGAAGGGCTTGTCGAAAAACAGAAATCATTCACTGAGATCATCACAGGTATTGTCCCTGACAATATATTCAGGGCCATGGTGAATAACGAGATGCTTTCCATTATCTTTTTTGCTCTGCTTTTTGGTTTTTTCATCACTAAAGTTGCTCAAAAACACCGGCAGGTTTTGCAGGACTTTTTTAAATCGATTTTTGAAGTGATGATGAAAATAACGCTGTTTGTCATCAGGTTCACTCCTTTGGGCATTTTTGGAATTGTGGCTAAAACCGTTGCCGATCAGGACGATCTGGTCGGTTTGGTTTCCAGTATGGGCTTGTATATGCTAACCGTCATCCTGGCACTGGCCGTTCACGCAACGATTACGTTACCGTTGATCGTTAAATTCATCGGAAAAGCCAATCCGCTGAAACATTTCAAAAATATGACTACACCACTGTTAACTGCCTTTTCCACCTCATCGTCAGGAGCTACATTGCCGTTGACCATGCATGCTGTGGAAGAAAATTCGGGCGTATCGAACAAAATAAGCAGTTTTACCTTGCCCCTTGGCGCCACAGTCAACATGGACGGAACAGCCCTTTATGAATGTGTTGCCGCTATTTTTATCGCCCAGGCTTATGGGATTGATCTGAGTTTCCTGCAACAACTCATCATTGTACTTACTGCTTTGCTGGCCTCTATTGGCGCAGCTGCCATACCAATGGCCGGGCTGGTAATGATCACCGTCATACTAACTGCTGTCGGACTTCCGCTGGAAGGTGTAGGACTTGTTCTTGCCGTTGACCGGATTCTTGATATGTTCCGCACAGCTACCAATGTATGGAGCGACAGTTGCGGCGCCGTGGTGATTGCAAAGACAGAAGGGGAGAAACTGAAAGTGTAATGAATGATTGACAAAACTATTAAATATTTATCCCATGACCAAAAAACCAAAACGAATAGGCATCCTGACAGCCGGTGGTGATTGCCCCGGATTGAATGCCGCCATAAGGGGCGTTGGAAAAACGGCCATCGTTAAATACAACATGGAAGTAATCGGTATTTCTTCCGGTTTTTTAGGACTGATCAACAAAGATTACATCCCACTTGAAGAAAAAATGCTTTCCGGCATACTTACCGTTGGTGGGACCATACTTGGCACTTCGAGGGAAAAACCGTTTAAAAAAACCGGTCATTTATCCATCGATAAACCCAAACTGATCAAAGAGCATTATGACGAACTGGGCCTGGATTGTTTGGTTTGTATTGGCGGAAACGGCACGCAAAGAACTGCTACCGGGCTTGTAGAACATGGGTTGAACATCATTGGAATACCCAAAACCATTGATAACGATGTTTGGGGGACAGATGAAACTTTCGGCTTCGATTCAGCCCTTTGGATCGCCACCGATGCCATCGACCGACTACACTCAACAGCCAACTCCCACAAACGCATTATGGTTATTGAAGTGATGGGGCATCATGCCGGATGGCTTACTCTTTATGCAGGTATGGCAGGCGGTGGTGATGTTATTTTAATTCCAGAACTTGAATACAGCATGAAGCGGGTAAACGAATACTTGCTGGAGAGAGCTAACCGGAAGAAGCCCTATTCTATCGTGGTAGTTGCCGAAGGAATTAAAAAACACAAGCAAGATTCGGCTGCCTCCTATATTGCCGAGCAGATTGAAAAAGGGACCGGTATCGAAACCCGGAAAACAATCCTCGGATACATTCAGCGCGGAGGGAGTCCGTCACCATATGACCGGTTGCTGGCCACCAGCTTTGGAGCGCATGCTGTGGAACTGATCGCCAAAGAAGACTATGGTAAAATGGTTACCCGGAAAGGAGATCATATATCTGATATTCCGTTAAAAGAAGTAGGAGATAAAGTTCGTTTGGTGCCCAAAGGTCATCCGTTAATTCAACGGGCAATGGGACTGGACATCTGTCTAGGAGCTAAATAATCTGCTAAAACCCGTCCAGCTGCATCGTCACAGTTGGTATCAGCAAGAGCCATCCAATAATAATAAGTGCCAGCATAAACGGAGCAATCCATTTCACCCATTTATCGTAAGGGATATGGGCAACACCCAGTACACCAATCAACACACCTGAAGTGGGCGTGATCATATTTGTGAAGCCATCGCCAAACTGAAAGGCCATCACTGTTGCCTGTCTTGACAAGTTGACGAGGTCAGAAAATGGCGCCATCACTGGCATAGTAAGTGCTGCTTTCGCTGATCCCGATGGAATAATTATATTGATAAATGTCTGTATCACATACATCACACTGACGGTTCCCAATTTACCCATCCCCTTCATCGAAGTAGACACACCGTGCAGAATAGTGTCAATGATCTTTCCGTCTTCCAGAATCATCAAAATACCCCCTGCAAGACCCACAACCAATGCCGCCGACAATATATCTCTTGCTCCCTCCAAAAACTCTTTGGTAATTTTGTTTCCGTCATAATTCATCGCAATTCCCGAAAATATTCCCATGGCAAAAAACAAACCGGCAATTTCTTCAATATACCAGGCGTAACCCATCACCCCAACGATTAGGAAAACGATGGTAAATACCAGCAAGTTCAGTATAAAAAAGTGAACTGATTTGCGTAGTGACAGAATGGAAAATACGACAAACAAAGCCGTAGCCACAGGGACCATCGGAAGCACTTCGGATGTATTACCTATTTTCATGTGTGTCATGGGATAAATTACTGAAAAAATGATTAACCCAACAGAAATAAACAGAAACACAAACCAGGCAACAGCTGGCGTATGATACGCAACGGTTTCTTCATTTACTGCTCCCCGTTCGCGCCAATGCTTATCATTTTCATATACAACAGAAGATTTTGGATTTCTCTTCACCTTAGCTGCATATCTGAGTATCCAAGTTATCCCGAAGACGTTTAACACGATCCAGCTGAATAACCGGTAACCAAACCCTGAGAATAGAGGAAGGTCGGCAATTCCCTG
>DGOT01000185.1:17740-40061 GCA_002389465.1 Bacteroidales bacterium UBA4459
ACAGCACCAAAGATGCTGAAGACAAGCATCACCAGAGTAATGATGAGGTTGTGCACTCCTACTTTCTTTAAAAATTTATTTTTTTCCAGTTTTTGTGCCTGTTTTAAAAACGAAAGAATGCCTATATCAATGGCTTTGCTGCTGTTCACGATCCAGAAAGCACCACCGATCATAATGATAAAAACAATGATGCCCGCCTGTCTTTCAAAGCCTTTGAAAAAAGCGGTGAATATCTGCCAGGTTTGTCTTTCGCTGTCAACGTAATGAAACGAGCCTTTTTCAATTACAGTACGTTCCACACCGTTGACCATTACTTTTTGCCGTGCATATTCACCACCCGGAATAAACCACGTCATAACAGCAGCCAAAATGATGATGGAAAAAATAATTACATAAGTGTGCGGAATCTTCTTTGTCATATAACGACTTATTTAAAGCATTCAAAGATAGTCCGAATTTCAAAACTTCGTACTTTTAACGTATGAATCATCTGCAGCAAAAAGCACCTGTCTTATACAAATTCGCCGAATTTATTCAGGCCGGTAAGTATCACTTTAATGAAACTACTTTATATCAGGCCAAAAGGGTTGCCGCCGATACTATCGGCGTTGCGTTTAGTGGTGTTAAAACCAATGCTTTGAACAGCGCAATGGAGCAAAAAAACCGGATGTTTGGCAAAGGAGACTTTACCATATGGTCAACAAATGAAAAAACCACGTTGCCAGGTGCTGTCTTTTATAATGCTTTATCTATCAGTTCCACGGATTTTGACGAAGGGCATCGAAAAGCTGTCGGGCACCCGGCCAGCCTGGTAGTTCCTGTGGCATTTGTCCTGGGCGAGTCCCTGAATTGTTCCTACGAAAAAATATTGGAGTCGATCATTATCGGTTACGAAACGGCCACGCGTTTCAGCTATGCCAGAATGCCTGATAAGATTGACACTTATTCAAGCGGCCGGTGGGGAGCTGTGGGAACGTCTGCTACAGCAGCTTACTTGCTTGGGCTAAACACAGCACAAACTATGCACGCGCTGAGCAATGCCTGGATCCTGTCGCCTGTTATGCTGGGTGGATCAACCGATGTGAGTACCGGTTCCATGTCGAAAGAAGGGGTTGTCTGGGCAACACAATCAGGATTGCAGAGTGCCCTTTTGGCCGAAAAAGGTTTTGTAGGACCTTACTTATTTGTGGATGACCATGATGATCTTGACTGCGACAAATTGCTTGAAGGAATGGGGGAGGGCTGGATGATAAACACTAACTATTTTAAACCGTATGCATGCTGCCGCTGGTTACATACGGCGGTTGAGGCAGTGGCCCGTATCAGAAGGAAAAACAATTTTGTATTAGCTGACATAAAGGAAATCGAGCTGAAAACTTTTGGCCGGGCTGTTCAGCTTGTAGATGAAAAGTTCCCCCGAAATCCTGTACAGGCACAATTCCATTTACCTTATGTTGTTGCCTGCATGCTGGTCAACGGTCATGTGTTGCCGGAACATTTCTCGGATAACAACTTGGAGAATGAACAAATCAAAGCGCTCATAAGCAGCAGCAGACTAACAGAAGAAAAAAGATATAATGATGTATTTCCGGCAGAACTTCCTTCATCGGTAGCTATTATAACCAGGACAGATACTTATTACGAAGAAATAATGACGGCCCCCTGGGATGCCTGCTGCCCTCCTTCAGATGAAGAACTGAAGGAAAAATTCGTCCTGCAAGCCGGGGATCCTAATTTACACCTCTGGAATCTTCTGCTTTCCGAAAAGACAAGTAAAGAAATACATTTGAATATTTAAGAAGATGATTATTATTGCCGGAGCCGGCCCAAGAAGTGAAAAACACCTGATGAAAGCAGAAAAACACTGTTTCCGCTGCAACAACACGGGGAGGTGGGTGTTGCAGAAAAGACGGCATTTTATCACACTGTTCTTTCTTCCTGTTGTGCCTTACAAAACCGAATACCTGATGTATTGTCCCATTTGCGGCAATTCGGTTGAGTTGAGCAAAGAAGAATACGAACAAGAAACCCGTTCTGATGCTGAACCTTTTAACGAATAACTCTCAATATTCTACCGTTCCTTTTGCTGATCGGGGTTCCTGCCAGCAAGCAGGGAAATGTAATCCCCAATTCAAGTTTTCCGGATTGCAAATCAGGGAGAGCATCAATCAGAACTTCTCGTCATACTTAGTCCACAAAAAGTCGCCCAGTTCAATAGCCCGCTCCATCACTATGACACCTTTTTTGGCTGTAATCTCCGTTATAAAATCTTTGGCTTCTTTTGGGTTTTTTTCATACAATTTCAGTGCCTGCTCGTCAATTGAAGGTAATTCTTTGATAAACGACTTTTGCATCGGAACCCACACATCATCTACATCTTTGTGCATATCACCCCAGCGCTGCGCAGTCAGAGTTCCCAGTCGGTTAAAGATCCACCAGGCCGATTTCATCGTATAGCCATTTACCCGTCCCGGGGTTTTATAATAGTCGGGCAGATCGGTAACGCCGCTGTACACAGGAACGTAAATGGAAGACGACACATTATCCATGGCGAGCCATTCAACGCCACCAATTTCATCGGGCAGCCAGCCCCGTAACTGAATTATGGTGGCATACATGGTATACCAGCGCGCTATCGTACGTTCGCCCAGCCATCCCCATCCGCCATTAATTTTAAACAGCTTATTGGCATCGTACGGCATGTGCGGGCTGGCCAGCGGCGAGATCACGGTCTTACCGTTTTCGTCTGTTACCGTAAGCGTTTTACGCATATCGAAAGGTGTTTCGGCATAATAGTCCCGGAATACATTCATCAGGTTTTCCAGTGTTACCAGCGTGTCGGGTTTCACCGAGAAAGGATAATTTTCGGCATTGGGGTCCAGTTTCAAAGAGGGAGCCAACAAGTTGAACACACGCCACTCACGGCGACGTGCAGCCAGCGAAGTACGGCTATGGGGTGCATAGGCATAACAAAAGCGGAAAGTTTCTTGTTCCGGATTCCACCAGTCGTTTTCTTCAGCAACTTCAAAAACATTATCGGAAGCCATAAAATAATCAGGGTCATCCAGGTTAATTTCCTTAATAGTACTTGCATTAGCATTCACTCCCACATGGTCGTCTGGTACGCGCTGGGCCGCCCATATCGCCCCGATTTTCCCTTCTCCCGGTCCAAGCACTTCAAAATGCCAGACTTCATTCTCGTCGGCAATTGTGAGGCATTCTCCAGCGTCATTCCAGCCGTATTTAGCCAGTAACTCACCGGCCAGTTTAATGGCACCTCGTGCCGTTGATTCTCTTTCCAGCATAAGTTTGCACAGCCGCTGGCAGTCAATCAGTCCGGCATCACTTTGCAATTCTGCCCTGCCGCCAAAGGTAGATTCGCCAACACCTAGTTGTTTCGTATTTAAACTAGGATACGCCGTATTGATGTAACCGTTCGTATGCTTTACCTGTGGCACCTCTCCAATCCTTCGGTGACCATATGCCGGCATTGCCAGGGTGTCGTTTTTAACCCGTTTGTACATCGGCACCACGTCGCCTTTTTTATACTTCATGGGTGGAACAATATCAATCCATGATCTTGTTCTGTGACTGTCGTCCGTATGTGAAGTGATCACAGACCCATCGGCTGTTGCCAGTTTACCTAAAGTAATTGAAGTACAGGCCTCCGGATAGCCCCCCTCCCAGTCGCTTTTATCAACCGTTTGCGCTGTTACTATTATTGGAAAAGCAAGGGATAATGCCCATAATGTCACTGTTTTTGTCATGTGTTGTGTTTTTATTTATACCATTCAAAAAGTTTATAATGATCACCATCCATTCCGATGGCCTTATATGTTGCTATGGCCGGTTTGTTAGCCGAATCAACGTACAGTCTCAGTCCGGCAATCTGCTCATCACTCTGGATCATTTGCTGAACAAAAGTGTACATTTTACGGAACACTCCCTGCCCTCTTCTTTCGGGAATAACATATACCGACTGGATCCACAAAAACCATTTATCCCGCCAGTCACTCCATTCGCTGGTCAGCATTAGGGATGCGATAATTATCTGATTATCGACAGCAACAATGTACTTGCCTTTTGCCGGATCCAAAAATACACTTTTCACGCCTAAATGTACTGTTTCTGAATTAAGTTCCATATCTTCCGTTTCCCGTGCCATTTTTATCTGAAAACCCGCAATAACTTCTTTATCTTCTTCGGTTGCCAATCTGATTTGAACCATCTTTTTTAATACTTTTGTCTGTACACAAAAGTAATCATTCTGCTATTTTGATGAGCGACCGGTTGACACATGAATGCGGCATTGCGTTAATAAGGCTTTTAAAACCTTTAGAATACTATCTTGCTAAATACGGAACCTCCTTTTACGGTCTGCAAAAAATGCATCTTTTAATGCAAAAACAGCACAACCGCGGCCAGGACGGAGCGGGTATTGCAGAAGTTAAACTTGATTTGCCACCCGGACACAGATACATTAACAGGGTTCGATCAAACGACAATTCTCCGATAAAAGACTTGTTCAACCGTATATATAACAAGCTGCAGGAAACAACAAAAGACAATACAAAACGGTTATACGATCCCAGCTGGCTGAAGCTGAATGCTGAATTTACCGGCGAGCTGTTCCTGGGTCATTTACGGTACGGCACTTTTGGCGGAAACAGCCTTTCGAGCCTCCATCCAATGGTACGTGAAAACAACTGGAAAACAAAAAACCTGGTACTGGCTGGAAATTTTAACATGACCAACAACAGTGAAATGTTTCAGACCCTGATTGATATTGGACAATATCCGGTAGAGACTTCCGATACCGTAACTGTTCTTGAAAAAATTGGCCACTACCTCGATGAAGAAAACGAACGTCTTTACCGTCATTTTAAAGAAGAAGGCTTCTCAAAAATTGAAACCACAGGTAAAATAATCAAAGAGCTGGATGTTCTGGAAATCCTGAAAAAATCGGCTAAACGGTGGGACGGAGGTTATGTGATAGGTGGCTTGTTCGGACATGGTGATGCTTTCATTATACGTGATCCGAACGGAATCAGACCAGCCTTTTATTACATGGACGATGAAATTGTGGTGGCAGCATCCGAGCGACCGGTTATTCAAACGGCGTTGAATGTGTCCGTTAATGACGTAAAAGAACTGGAACCCGGACATGCTCTTATCGTAAAAAAAGACGGAAGAGTATCTGTATCCGGTTTTTCAGATAAGCGACCGGTAAAAGCTTGTTCGTTTGAACGGATTTACTTTTCGCGCGGAACAGATAAAGACATTTATCAAGAGCGTAAAAGGCTGGGAGCCTACCTGACCGGTTCCATCCTGGAGGAAATCAATTACGATTTTAACCATACTGTGTTTTCCTTTATTCCGAATACTGCTTCGGTAGCCTTTCAGGGATTACTTGATGAAATTCATGATTTCAGGGCACGAATGATCCAGGAACAAATTGTCAAATCAAAATCGGACTTGTCTAAAAAGCAACTGCAAAAACTATTTGTCAATAAACTAAGAGTTGAAGCAATTGCCGTAAAGGACGTAAAACTGCGTACTTTCATTACAGAAGACGTTCAGCGTGACGACCTGGTGGCACACGTATATGATGTAACTTATGGTATTATCAGTGAACATGAAGACACTATTGTTGTCATTGACGACTCCATTGTGCGCGGAACCACAATAAAGCAGAGTATTATTACCATGCTTGACAGACTGCACCCCAGAAAGATTATTATTGCCTCCTCGGCCCCCCAGATCAGGTATCCGGATTGTTATGGTATTGATATGGCGCGGTTGAATGACTTTATTGCGTTTAAAGCTGCCATTGCCCTGCTTAAAGAAACCCAGCAGGACCACATAATCAACGATGTATACAAGAAATCAAAAGCCCAGGAGTATTTGCCCAAGGAAGAAATAATCAATTATGTAAAAGATATTTACGAGCCATTTACGGCACAGCAGATCTCAGATAAGATCAGCGAACTTGTTAAANNCCCCATCATACAGGCGATTGGTATTTTACGGGCGATTATCCCACCCCGGGAGGGAATAAAGTAGTGAATCAGTCTTTTATCAACTACATTGAAGGCAACAGCGCAAGAGCCTATTAGCTTTCTGCTTTACATTTTTCCGAATGCACTTCTTATTGCCGAAGAAATTTCTTCAAATTCTTCTTTTTCCAATGAGAGCTTAGGACTTTCAAAACTCATGTCTGATGCCTTATTGATAGGTATCAGATGGATGTGGGCATGCGGAACATCCAGACCAAAAACTATGATTCCCACCCGCTTGCAGGGAATAACGCTTTCGATGGCTTTCCCTGTTTTTTTTGCAAAAAGAAAGAGCTCTTTGTACAGATTGTCTTCCACATCAAAAATATAATCTACTTCTTTTTTCGGAATAACCAGCGTATGCCCCTTCGCCAACGGATTAATATCAAGAAATGCATAAAAGTCTTTGCTTTCAGCTATCTTATATGACGGTATTTCGCCCTCAACAATACGTGTAAAAATAGTTGCCATAGTTGTCCTGATTTTATTTACTCAAAAATACAAAACCTTATGGAAGAATGGAAATGTACATTAAAAGTTGGCTTATCTGCTGATCTCAACAACCTCAAAAGGTATCGTACCGGCAGGAACAGAAATATCTACCTTATCTCCAACTTTTTTGCCTAACAAACCTTTAGCAATAGGGGAGCTTACAGATATTTTACCGCTTTTCAGGTCAGCCTCCTCTTCAGGCACCAGAGTGTATTTCATAGAAGCATTATTTCTCAGGTTTTTTATTATGACCGTTGAAAGCAGCAACACCTTTGTATGGTCCATTTTCGACTCATCGATAACCCGGGCGTTGTGCAGGCTTTCCTCCATCTTGGATATCTTTAATTCTAACAAACCCTGCGCTTCCTTAGCCGCATCATACTCTGCATTTTCCGATAAGTCCCCCTTATCGCGCGCTTCGGCAATTTGCTGCGATATTTTGGGCCGTTCCACTTCTTTTAATTGCCTCAATTCTTCGCGCAATTTCTTTAATCCCTCCTCAGTATAATACTTCGATGCTGACATGACAATACTTTTTAACCTGATTAAAAAAGATAAAAAGACCCTTAAAGTAGTTTAAGGGTCTTCTGTTATGTATGTGAACGGCAAAGATATAAAGAAATATCTTTGCTGTCGATCAAATATCAGAAATTAAATATAATTCCAAACGTATGGTTATTGTTAAACGCTGTCGATTCCCTGAACGCATAATCAAACCCAATAAACGTTCCCTTTTCTTTGTTCAATGGAACAGCAACACTAACACCCAGACTAAGTCCGTTATTGATATTGGAATTTTCAGGGTCAGTAACCGGTTCAAACATCCCATTTTCATAAGTATAGGCTCCTCTTACCAAAAAATAATCCTTCAGGCTGAACTCCAATCCCAGTATAAACTGATCGCGCGTAAAAGAATTAGAGATAAAATTTCCGGCTAGTGTAATCCGGTAATCCTTGGGCATTAAAAAGTCATAAGACGCTCCTATTTGCAGCTGTGTTGGCAATTCAAAAGCTTGTGAGCGTTGCTCCAAAGTCCAGGCATTATCCTGTCCGGGAATAAAGGATTTGATGGATAAACCATCGCCTGAGAATTTAATCTTCGACCCTACGTTCTTGAGTGCAATCCCGAAAGCAATCTGTTCTTTTGCTCCGGTAATGTATTGAATACCTGCGTCAATAGCAATACCAAATGCACTTACATCGGCAATTGATTCGGAAATACCTTTAATAACGAGTCCACCATAGATACTGTTAGAAAATGCTCTTCCGTACGACAACGACACATTCATTAACGAAGGCTTATAATAACCTTGTCCTCCTTCCGGGCTGTCAGGTGTCGTAATCTCTACCTCTCCGAAAGACATCGACATAATCTGAATTCCAATAGCTCCGGCTTCGCCAACTTTTGCTGTGATACCAAAAGCCGCAATGCTTGTCCCCGTTCCATTCAGGTAATCAGTGTACGAAAGGATCACCTGGGTTTTCCTGATACGTGGTGTACCAGCAACATTGCCCCACATAGCCTCTAGTCCACTTACTTTAGCCATATTGACACTCCCCCAACCGCTACTTCTGGTCCAGGGATTGATAAGCAACTCTGCTGCTCCGGCTTGACCGGCCCTGTCTTTATTTCCAGCCTGTAGCGATAATGACATCGGAAAAACTAACACTGTGATCAAAACAACGCTCAGATATTTATAAAAATGTTTCATGATCAAATATGATTTTTTTCTAATTCTTTTTTTATTACCGTTTTTTTAGAACGTATTCAAGTCAGGAACTCTCATGATAGAGAACCATTTCAGCACCCGCTCTCCCTGATCAGATTTAATATGTATATAATAAACTCCACCTGAGATCGGTACCGAGGCAAAGTTCTTCAGATCCCATTCAATGGTTGTTTCTGGCGTGTCCTTTTTAAACTGTTTTATCTTCGTGCCACTTACATTGTAAATCGTAACAGTACATTTTTCCGGAAGATTGGTTATTTTAATCCGGTTATCCAAAGGATTGTTTTCATATGCTGAATAAGCGTAATACGGGTTTGGAACAATATTAATTTCATCAAGATCAGACTCCGTTTTCTGAGGATCTGAGAATTGTGTTGCCACACCTTCCATCGAAAACTGATACATGGGATAATAATTATTAATATCCATACCCGGATAAACAGTATCCAGGGGTACTTGAGCGTACCCTCTTTCGTACGGTTTACATACCCTGATTTTAACTTTTGCTTCATTTGACAACCAGTCTTCGCCTTTCACACCCATAGGAACACCCACATACATGGTATGAGCAAAAAAGAACGTGGTCAGCACAGTTATTGGCTGTTCAAATATCGTATCAAGCACACTTACATTATACCTCCCTGCATCGTAAGCAGGAGAGTTAAACTGAAAACTCAGTCCACTAATAGAATATTTCAGCGTGTTGTGATTCATGATATAGATATAATGTTTACCTCCAAGCACAGGTGTAAATGAGAGTGTGTCTTTTATTATATTAGGATCCTGATACTGATGATCCAGATCCAGATTTCTTGGTGGAGGGTTGAACAACATGTCTCTTCCGTTTTCTGCTGCCAAATAAGAATCCTCACCATACATAATATTCAGGCGTTCTCCTGTTTCTATATTGATAGCATATCCGGGGAACCATCCCATACCATGGTCGCTGATATAGTTAGGATCATTTGGATTGTCGCTGGGACCTTCGCCAATTGTTGCGTAATTCCCATCTTTATCTACCGATGGTGCTTTTCTCAGTTCAAACTTTTGGGCATTTCCTTCCGATAACAACGGATCGAAACTCATCTCCAACACAACCGACCTGGTCCATTTCGACTTGTCAGGTGTAAATACAATGTCCACACTGGCAATGTCTTTCAGTTTTGAGCTTAGCTTTGATCTGTCATCATAAGCAGGTCCGACAGGACTTTGAATAAGACCTATGAATCTATTTCCGTAAGCTGCCATACTGTAAGGAGCCCATGTTCCATCTATCAGTTTTTCATAAACTTCATCAGGATCCCAGGGAGTATCAGGTGCACTACCCATGCGCCAGTCGTTAAATTGTGCAGCCTGATCACTTTTATAAATACCAGATCTTATCCAGTCCAGCGAATATCCCGGAATATCCTCATCAGAAACACCGCTCAACCAACGCTGTGAGCTGTCGGCATATTCAACTTCCGCGTTAATAATACCGTTATTGCGCGCTAAGACATCCTTAACAACGAGCGGTCCGTTACCCAAATCAACTGTTCCTATTGGAATAGGACCTGGCGCAAATGGCTGCACTACATTGATCGATATGCCTAATTCGGGGAAAAGCACTTCGTCCTCAACAATGATTGTTGTGTCTGTTTCGTATACCTTTCCTGTTGTATTATCTTTCAGGAACCACCGCCCGACGTACTTACTTGTTGTATCTCCTTCGATACTCAAATTACCTGTAGCATTAGGAATCAAGACATGTTTCAATGTGTCCATCCACCATGTGTATGTTGTACTCACCACATTCAACGGGTCAATTATTTTAACATTCAGCGGTCCGCTGTTTTCTTTGTATACCGGATTATAGGCAATCGGGTAATCAGGTGAACCAAACAGGTTATCAGGGCCGGCAGGTGGTTTTGATAAAATCTCTTCGATAGTCTCATCGGTAAGTTCCAGTTCGGCACATCCGTTTCCGTTACCCGCTATCCTTGTGATTTCCGGGCTTTCGCCATAGTCTCCATTGATCACGGTTCCATTGATCGTTAAATGAGGCATGGCCGTATAAGTCTTGATATTTTTCCTTCCAGATAAATAAGGTATTTTTTGACCAAGCCATCCGTCCGGGTCAGGGCTGTAAGGAAGATATTCGTTATATGCATATGCCAATGCCATGTAATAATATCTTCTGTTGTTAACCAGTCGTACATCACCGGTTGCAAAAGCATCTTGCGTCAATTCGAAAGAATGCGCGATACCATCGTCAGCACCGTCGACTTCAAGAACGGGAACATTGGCATTTAACAAATCGTCTTTATAGTAATTTACCAGTTTTCCAACCCCATTCTTTATATCAAATTGTGCCACAAGGCGCGCCAGGTCAGGATTATGAAGGCTTTCCACTCCTACACTCAGATCTTTTAACTGGAAGATCTGGTATCCTTCAAAGCGGTAAAGCGAGTCACTTCGCTCCCCGTTCTCACCTCCCGGCAAAGGCTGGTAAATATTGGGGTCGAACTCAACATACTTTTCCTGATAATTATTAGAGGACGGGGAGTTCGAAATATAGACGATAAGCTCCTTATCCAGTTCCTGAATTGCCAGGTCAGGTGCCGAGGGACCGTCAATAACTTTAAAACAGTTATCAAACAGAGCTTGGCATTTGTCATCAACAGTTCTTAATAATTCAACGGAACTAAATGGAGTTCCTGCCGTAGCTCTTGCCCATGGAATACCGACCGTAATGTAGTTAACGGCACCGGGACGCAAAGTAAACGGACCAGCCGATTGCATAAACCGCCTGTCTTCGGGGGGATTTGGAGCGCCGTTATTTCCTGTTTCTTCTGTCCAGTAAAGTCCGTTTTGTGTATATCCTCCGTTGGGTGGAACGCCACCTGTTCCCCAGTTACATGGGTCTGTATCTCCAGGGAACATGAAATCGCACTCAGGGCCCACTGTACCCGAACCGGAAACGTGTGCTGTTCCTCCGTACATCATTTTTGTATTGTCTTTCCATACACCCTTCAGATAATTGTAGTATTGTGGTGCTATCTGCGGGTCCCCCTGGTTACCACCACTATTATTGTGGTAAACAAATCTACGCATACCATAGCGTTCGTCATCTACAATATCATTTCCAAAGTTAACACCATTAATACTCACATCACAAAGCTGTACATAGGAAGTATCTCCTGAAGCAGCATCAATAACCATTTCATATTTTGGGTTATCCAAACCATCCGGATCCATATACGGTCCCTGGAAAAAGTCAACTCCTATAGCCGGTGGCGGAGGCTGTGGGCCACCGTACGATTCCGGATCGCCACTGCCGTCAACAGCAGTACCATTATAACAATAACCTAATCCTCGGGCAACATCACAACCGACAAAATCGTCACGCGCATAACCGAGATCTGTATCCACCCAGGGGGAGAAAAATGTTTGCGTTAAAACAAAAGTTGATCTGTTGATAATCTCATAACTGTAGAACGTCATGTTGTTGATCACATCATTAGTAGCAAAGGCAAATGCCTGTGCGCGAATTTCCATGCCAATTGCCGCACCGTTAGTTTCTGTGTGGACATCTCCCTTGTCGTTAAATACCCACCAGAGAGTCTGGTCTCCTTTGATCACCTGATCGGCCAATATACTTCCTGTAATTGTACCTTCCAACTCTTCTTCCATTGTCGGAATATCAGTATGGCATAAAACATTTTCTATATCATAATATGGGTAATCGCCTGCAAAGGGGTCGTATTCCCCATCTCCATCGTTATCGTAGAAAGGAGCTAAATAATAGCTTTGGTTTTTTGATACATCGCCGTGAGCCGGCCATTCGAGAATTTCCGGTGGTATTTCATAGTCTTCACTCGGGACAAAAAAGCCTGTCTCAGGATCAGTATGAGCCAGAAAATCATCTACAACAGCCCTAGTTATTTTGGCAAACCTGTCGTACTGGGCACATGTGGCTTCATCAGTAGCTGCCGTACCATCAACTGTAAGGGGGCCGGTCCAGTAGTCGATACCTACCTGCCTGTATCGTTGTGCTGCCAATTTCAACTGGTTGTTGATGTCCAATCCACCAATCCAGAGTGCTCCTGAGAACATGGAAGTTGCAGATCCTGCTTTAGGAATAAAATATTTAGCTCCGGTTCCACCGGGTAAATCCCACCACATATCGCCTCCGGTATTGATTCTGGCGCGTACATTGTTGATGTCAAGCCAATCGTAGGCAGATGCCGGAGCACAACCGGCTGCTGTCTCTTTCAGGCCGGAACCTTGTTTTTTCCCATTTTCATATCTGTATTCTTCAGCAAATACCTGGCTGGTAACAAATACTGAAATTAATACAATCACTAATGCTCGAGAAATATTATTCATGATCTATATTTTTTCTTTTATTCTTTAACTAAGTATTGTTCCGTTAAAAGTTAAACATTAAACCGAACCTAATCTGTCGCGGAATGCTGTAATTACCTGGATTGTTCACGAAAACACTGTATAAATCCCTGTACGACTGTGGATCGATCTGGTTATTGATCTGCCGCTGCCATTCAGGAGCTGACAAATAGCCATCATCGTCCGGGTTACCCGTATAAGGATACACATTAATAACGTTTTTAGTGTTTAGCAGATTCAGTATCTGGAAATAAACATTCACATAACCGGTTTTTCCTTCTTTACCTTCTCTGGGTTTTCGCAGGTTGAAGTAGATGTCTTTGTCAACCCTCAGGTCAAACCTGAACTGCCACGGTAATCTTGAACCGCTATATGTTCCCTTTAACAGGTTGGAACCACCTGAAATCGGAGAAGTTACATTTCTGGAAGCTGTATAAGGCGTTCCCGATCCACCGATAAGCGTAAAGTTGAAGCCCGTATTACTAAACCAATCAATCGGTTTCTTGCCGTTTTTTCGGTTAGTACGCGGACCATTGTATTCTTTTCCTGATGACCAACGATAGTCCATAACAATATTAAACTGGTGTCTTCTGTCCCAAGGCATCGGGAAAGTTGACCTCAGATTCGGCAAGCCGGCTGCTATAAGAGATGCCGCCGTTGTGGTAGAAGACCCGGTTGCATCGGAAAACTGCAAGGTATAAGCTGCCCGTAACCTCAGGTTTTTCGTGCGCCGCATGTCATATTCGGCTGTTATCCCTTTTACCGTTCCAAAGTCGATGTTATTGTATGAGGTGTAATCTTTTGGATAAGCTCCGTTAAAACGATACGTCTGAAGCATATTACGCATCTCCTTATAAAAGGTAGTAATGGTAAACGAAGATGTATTGGTAAGCTTCTGTGTAAAACCTAATTCGTAATCGATTGTTTTGGTCGGTAACAAGTTAGGGTTATTGATTTGCCCTCCTGTAAAGTTAAAGTAATACCATGTTGCCGGACTTGTGTAACTATTACTGGTCGGCCTTTGGGTCAGCACATCATAGTGAGCAAAGAACAACGCTTCGTCAGAAATAGGGAAAGAGAAAGAAATACGAGGCATCACACTTATCTGAGGATCGTAATCTTTAAATGACTCTACACTCACCCTATCCTGATCAGGATCTAC
The DNA here is from genome assembly GCA_002389465.1 of Bacteroidales bacterium UBA4459. Taxonomy (GTDB): domain Bacteria; phylum Bacteroidota; class Bacteroidia; order Bacteroidales; family F082; genus UBA4459. The sequence goes on from DGOT01000185.1 coordinate 31,567, forward strand.
AAGGGCCGGTGATATGCCAAAGCCAACGTCCAGAATATTGGGGTCCTGAATTTCAACTCCTTCTGCATTGTACCATATAGATCCATCCCTGTATCCTACTACTTCTGTTGGATTATCCACCTGATCAACATAGATAACATAATCATCACCTATATTATTGGGAGGTGTAAACCCAAATGGCAGCGCTTCTTTCTCACCTACCGTGTATCTTGGGTAGAGAACATACGGATCGGCCAGCACCTGTTGGTTAGCATCATAACGGTCAATTCGTACACCTATATTGAACACAAGATCTTTAAATGCAAACTGATCCTGAATGTATCCGGCCATGTAAATCGGCCTGAAAGCTCCGATCGGCCTTGTATACATACCATTCTCATCTGTGGCAGTAAAAAAGTCGTTGAATGAAGGTTGCTCTTTAAGTCTTTCTCCTGTATAACTAAAACCTGAATAATTAATGTAGGAAGAACCGTTGTTCCAAAGTTCATCCGGCGAGAAAAGGGCAACCCCTACTGCATTAGCATCAAGGTTTGTCGTATGCTTTTTTCCGAAACTGTCGTAATATTCAATTGTACTGTTTTCCAGGTCATACGAATCAATTAAAATAAAATCCAGGCCGTCAATGGGCAATCCTAAAACTTCCCTCAGGTTTTTATCAAAAATTCTCTGTGAATTTCCGTCGTATTTGCGCGGATAAAGAATAGTATCAACATGTCCGTCATAACTAATTACTTCCGGATTGTCCAAATCTAATTCTTTGATGTGAAAGTTGGTTAATCCGCGCATCAGGTTCCACAAACCGGTAGGGCCATAATTGATATATGTACTTACCCGTTGCTCATATTGAAAGCCCAATTTGATCGCATGGTTTTTAATGTCCAGAGATGCATCAAGCCGCATACTGTACTGATCGTTATTCCACATTCCGTAACCCGATTGGTTTGTTCCAGGGGATTGATACAATTGATAAATAGCTTGTGGTGTGCTGCCATTAACCAAGCCTCCACCTAACATGATCTGGTCGAGGTTTTCGTAGTGTCCTTCCGGTAATCCGCCGTATATATCGTAATAATTGTTTGTATATTCAGCCACCAGCGGATTCGTGTTTCTGGGATCCCAGGTTACCAATGTATCGTAATCCCAGGAGTTCAGTAACCATACATCTTCATAAGGAACACCATTAACAGTATCGTTGCCCAGTTCAAAAGTTGGCGTTTTGTATGTTGTGAATTTACCTATGTATCCGTAGTTAAACAGGTTATCCCCATGATTTGGATCTCCGAATTCACCTTTTTCTTTTGTGTAGTCAAACTGGATTGAATAATAGAAATTTCTGAATGCAGAAGTGCTCTCGGAAGAACCTGGGAAACGTTGACTAAACTTTCCATAAATCCTGTAGTTCGTGTTGTTCCTGACCGTGTTTTTAGCGGAATTGGCAAGAGTAGCTCTGTAGCTGTATAAGTTCGCATTATTATAATAATAACTTCCGCCAATGGTGAGGTTAATTGTTTCGGTAGTGCGGATGTTAATATTTCCAATGAAGTTATAACTTTGTCGTGATGTATTGGGTGATGCTTTGATATGATATAAATCGTCACTCCTTAAATATTCACCGTTTAAAAAAGTTCCTGTACCCGTTCCGGATGGCCTTAAGGGGTTTGCTTCGATATTACTTAAAGCATCATTAGTTGTAATATCATATCCTATAGCCGAGGGGTGGCCATCTTCATTCCAGTTGATATCGCCGGCAATAAAGAATCCTAAGAGCGAGGTGTTGTTCTTGTTTTTCCCCCTGATTAACGGCCCCATCATGTTAAAGCCAAAGCGATTGTGTCCGAAAGCATCCAGAAATTGTGATGTTTCCAGCTCTATCCCTGCCCCAAACTGCCGGGCCGGTCCTTTGGTTGTAACGTTAATGATACCGGAAGTAGCATCGCCATATCGTGCCGGAACACCACCAAGGATTACGTCCACCTGCTCAATGGCCGACTGTGGCACGCTGGAAGTTCCTATTACACGGATACCGTCAATAAATGTTGCTGTTGCGTCAGACCGCGCACCACGAACACTTCCCCTTTCACCGTCCTGGGAGAATACACCCCCAACAGTTGTAGCCACCGCATTGGCATTTCTGATAGGCATTTTGGCAATTTCCTCAGCTGTAACCGTAGCGCCACTGGCTGTCTGGTCTTTATCAATCAACGGCACCTTATAATCAACTATTTCAACTGTTTCCAGTGTTTCGGTTGTTGCTTCCAGCTCGATATCAAGAAACCGTATTCTGTCGGCACCCAGGATAACACCTTGTATCATTTTTGTTTTATAGCCAACGAAAGTTGCTTTTACATCTACTTTCCCCGGTGGTAGCGGTTTTATTACATAATTGCCATCAAAATCAGATGAAGTACCTCCAACCTGCGACCCTTTATTTTCAACGATAATGTTGGCAAAAGGAATGGGTTCTTTGGTATCTTTATCAACTACTTTCCCCTTCAAAGCTGCCTGTTGAGCGAAAAGGGTTACACCGGTAAACAGAATCAAACCAATGGTTAGGAGTAAATTTCTTATCATACCTGCAATTTTATGTTCATTAAAATCCTGCTCTTTTAAAAGGCGATAAATTTAGTAAATAATTAATTTGCCCTTTAACATTTTTTAACATCAGTGTTAAAAATATTTCGGTTGCAATATTTCCGAATAGATAATCGCCTTTTTTAAATCAAACCTAAGTTTCTTTTTTCCTGCCGTTTGAGGTTGCATTTCACGGCTTGTTTTTATGGGCTGCTCATCTGTTGCCAAAATTATTTCCGGCTCTTCGAAACCTTCTTCTTCATAAATATCATCATAGGAGAATATCTTCTCCTGCGTTACATTTTCCGTAGGAAACGGGTTAGTTTCGCTTACTGGCACATCTGAAACATAAGGAATATCCCCCTGCTGCTGGTCTTTTTTGGTAACTTCATCAAGAAGCGTTTCAAAGAAGCCTTTGTCCTTTTTAACAGTTTGTTTCGGGGCTGTTTTTTTTCTTTTGCTTCCTTTATAAATAGAAAAAGCCACCCATATAATTCCAATGAGGATGTACAGAAAATCTTCGAAAGATCCTTTCGACAACATGTTTTATTTCACAATTTTGGTTTAGCGCTTAAAAATAGAAATTATATATATATGAATCGCTCTGTGTTAACAAAGAAGTTTTATACAAAGGGTAACTAAAATAATGAGGCAAGCTAACCTGCTGTACTTGTGTGATATAATTTAATTTTGAATGAATCTAAATTGTCTCTGAAGAACATCTGCAATTCATGAATAATTTTTATGAAAATAATTTGAGGATTCAAAATAATATTTATCTTTGCAGCCGCGTTTTTAAGGTACATTCCTCCTTAGCTCAGTTGGTTAGAGCACCTGACTGTTAATCAGGGTGTCCTAGGTTCAAGTCCTAGAGGAGGAGCCAACTTTTTTTCCACCTGTAACAACCGATGCAGGTGGTTTTTTTATGCCATCATATCACGTTAGCCAGCCACCGTTTAGCCTGCTGTGTCTTCATGACGTTCTTTTATTATTATCATTTCTTAAATCAGACGTTAAGGGCGATTTACTTCGTGTCACTAAGCATGATTGTTAAAAAACACTAATTTTTTTACTGGTTTAAGCAAAAGCTTTATTATATTTGGAATAATCTCACTAACCAATGTTTAAAACAAAAAAGAAATTAAATGATATTTTAAAGATTGCATCAGAACTTTACAATATCGACCAGTTTTCCAAAACCGCACAGTATCTGAACAAGAGTCAGATCAGAGACGTTAAGAATGAGATTAGAGATATAGCTGATAAAAAAAATAATAAGCTAATCAAATTAACTAAATTTCTCAAACCGCTTATTATCCCTACCGCCAAGCGAATAACATTAGAATCACACATCGATTTCTCAAAAATTAACCTCAGGGAGCATATCGTTGTCTATATGCCCAACCACAAATCACATCTGGATGAGTTTATAATTGGCTACACACTATTGGCCAAAAATTTTCCTGTTCCTGTAACAGCCGCCGGTGAAAATCTTTTTAAGAATAAACTTTCTGGCTTTATGTTAAAAAGTTATGGTGCTTTTAAGATCAGGAGAGCCAAATATTCTGATGATGAGCATTACAAAAGGCTTTTGTATGCTTATCTGGGGGCAAGTTTCATGACCGGAAGTCAAATTATGACTTTCCAGGAAGGTACCCGGCCAAGAGATGGAAAGATTGGTTTGTTCCGAAAAGGAATTATCGGAACTATTGAAAAATTATTCCGGGATTTGAAAGACAATCCTGAATTCGCTATGGAGGATATTACTTTTGTTCCAGTAGCCATAAACTGGTCGGAAAACCCCGATGAGAAAAAAATGACTGCTGATAGCGATACAAAGGCCGAAGACACGGATTTATTTAAACGGTTCCTAAATCTGAAAAAAACCCATTCGTCAAAAGATATCAGAGGTGTCTATCTGGGTTTCGGTAAACCCGTTAGCTATAACCAGTTTGTTGCAGAAAATAAGCCTGACGACAATAACAGTTATGCGATAGGTATTTGCAACGAGGTCAGGTCAAGAGTTGTTGCTATGATGCCGATTTTTAAAGAACATCTTTTACATAGTTCTATTCAGTTTTTAAACAAGTATAATAATATTGTAAATACGGAGGATTGTACGCAATTGATTGGTGTTACTCAAAAGATCATCAGCAATGATGAACATAAGATAAAAATTATTGAAACAGATGGGTATAGTATTGAAAGCCAGTTAGAGTTAATGGAAATGAGGGATATCATCAAATTTAATGATGATAAATCGGGCTTCATGGTGTTGAAACCCAGCCTGATTGAGTATTACGCAAATCACGTTACTTCTTTAATCGAAGAAAGAAAAACCTGATTGGTTCCGTATTTTTACGAATCGCTGAAATTCTAACTTCTAACAGTTCTCCACGTTACCTGTTACTTAGCCAAAAATACTTTCTCCATGTAATTTTTATTCCCCGCCTGTATGCTTAAAATGTACAAACCATTTTCCTCATCTGACAAGTCCAGAGTTAGTTTGATTGCATCCCGCTGCTGTCTTTCTTCACGTTCATAAATAGTTTGTCCGAGTAAATTTATAAGCTTTAAACGGACGAACGAATTGCCAGAGCCGTCAATCACAACATTCAGATATTGCCGTGTCGGGTTGGGATAAATATCAATGAGAACTTCCTTGTTAATTTTTTTAACGCCCACACATTCGTCCACAAATACCGAATCCGTGGCCATGCCCGTGCAGCCATGCTCATCGATAAACGTATATGTGATGATGTTCCAGCCCAGCGGGGCTTCTTCGGGAGAGAACAAGCCTTCTGGTGTCACTGCATTGCCGCTGAAGATGCCTCCCTGCGGAGTTGCTGTCAGCTGAACCGGTGGTTCCTGCTGGTTACACAAATATTCGGGCCAGTCGCCCAATTCAATTTCTGGTAGAGGATATACCGTTATAAATACATTATCTTCGGTACTGTTAACTCCATCGGAAACTGTAACCATATACTCCGTCGATTCTTCCGGATAAACAACAGGGTCCTGCTCGTCAGAACTGAACCCTTCCGGTGAGGAGGTCCATTCAAAGGTATAGTTACCCGTACCTCCCCCAACTTCGGCGTGAAGTTGTACGGAATTATTTAAACAAACCTCTTGGGGTGTTGCTGAAGCCACAACAGTCAATATGTCAACAGCATGGATATAATCCGTTTTTATCTCCGTACCGGAGCCCGATTCATTGGTTGCGGTTAACTCCACCGTGTAAAAGCCCGGAACAGTAAACTGCACCACAGGATTTTGCGTATTTTCATCCGTTCCTCCCGTATAATTTACAGTATTTGGCGTAAACGACCATGCCCACGAAGAAGGTTCATATTGTGTCAAATCTGTAAAATGAACATCTTCATCGATAACAGGCATGGTATTGTCGGCTTCAAAATCAGCTATCGGTTCGGGTAATGAAGCAAAGATGTAATCAATCTTTGTTTCGGTATCAGACCCAGCAGCATTGCTTGCAGTTAGCTCAACTGTATAATATCCGGGCTCGTCAAACCTTACTTTTGGGTTTTGCGATGTTTCATCGTACCCGCCCATATAGGTGACCGTTCCCGGCGTGAAACTCCACGACCAACTATCCGGGTCATTAATGGAGAGATCCGTGAAGTTAACGAACTCAATGGTAGTGGGGTCGGTTATATGAGCTTCAAAATCGGCCAAAGGAGTCAACATTACCGTGGCATAAATATAATCTGTCTTAATTTCTATATCCGAACCTCCATCGTCCCAATCCGTAGTCAACTGAACAGTATAATAACCAGGGGCATTGAACCGCGCTTTGGGATTTTGCGAAGTGGCATCGGTGCCGTTCATATAAGTTACGGTAGCCGGTGTGAACTGCCATGTCCACGATTCAGGCGTGCCCGTTGATAAATCCGTAAAAGAAACCGTTTCAATAGTAAATGGCGTTGTATTATCTGCAATAAAATCGGCGATCTGTACATTCGGGTCGATATGCGTGTAATATACATCCTGTTCCCCGTTGAGGGTGTTTGCCCAGGCAAGGTGCGCGCCGTTATTATCAGAAATCATGTGGAAGTAATCACCCATCTTGCTTTGCTGCGGCCAGCCTACATGGGGGTCGAACGAATCGGATAATCGTTCGTTTTCCGAAAATGTTTCACCCCCGTCTATCGAATAAGAGTAATAAAGAGATGAGTAATACTGCTCGCCGGCAGGATGATCTCTGGTATCCAGCCAAACTACATCAATCCTGCCGTTGGATGATACAGACATAGTTCCGAACCACTGCCAATAACTAGCGCTTTGATCATCATTAATTCTAATTGGGTCACTCCATGTGGCTCCGCCATCGCTACTTTTTGCAAACATCACATCCAGCGGGTCGGAACCTCCCGGATTGACAGAAGCAAGCATATACACATTACCGTCATATTGTCCACTTGATTTATCCACAGCCACCCAGGCCTGTCCTAAAAGTCCCCCGGGATTAGGCCCGACGCTGTAACTCAGGTCACCACCCAAGTCTACCGATTGATGAAAGTCCCAGGTAACATCCGCATCAGCATCTTGTGCTGTCGTTGATTTCGAAATGATAATCCCACTGTAAGACGTACCAGAAACATATAACTCACCTTCCGGCCCGACGGCCAGCGTTCCCCAATAGGGTGTTCCAGATATTTCGACACAATCTTCATAATAAGCACCTCCATCTGTCGACCTGGTAAAAAATCCGGGGCCGCAACTTGTAAACGACTGATTCCAGGCAGCATAGATGTTTCCGGATCCCTGTCCGCCGGTCTGATCAATGATCATCCATTGTTTGTCGCCTCCATGGGCGTCCGTACCTCCATCCCAGGTGGTTCCTCCCTGATCCATGATATATACATCACAAACATAATTGTTACTACCTTCTACGGTAAGGCTGTTGTAATAAAAATTGCCGTTTGCATCGGCATCCAGTACCGGATCGGACCTGAAAATACCCGGTTCGATAACTCCGGGAAATGTCCATGTGTTACCTCCGTTAAGCGTATACGCATAACCAGCCTGCCTGAAATTACTGCTGATGTTGTCAAACTGCCGCCAGCCTATAGCCATTTTGTTTGTATTGTTTGGATCGATTGCTATGGACGGTTCGTTTGCCGCATCATTCAGTATGTTGTTACCGTCACCATCCACATTTACCTGGTTGGTAAAATAGTTGGCGCCTCTGTCACGATAAGCAGGTGATGTTTGTTTCTGTGATTTCAGCATGGGCACATAAAGATCATCCGGCATTTCATGGTGTGCCGTCTGATCGATAATTTTTTGAGAGTTATCCTCAGTACTGCTAGTGTTTTGTGCCGGAAGCCGGAATACTAAAAAAAGCAATATGACTACTATATACTTTTCTGAAAACAATCGGGGATGATCTTTCATCTTTCTAATTTCTAATTTAAAATAATCTGTTTATCCGGTAAAATTAATGTTTATTAAATCTGCGGGGCTACTAATAAGAAAAATAATTTTGGGGAGTCCGGCGGCATGTGTCCATAGCAAGCATATCAAGCAATATGATAAATTAACTAACTATCTGCTTGACATTCAGTTTAATTTATACTATCTTTGTTATGTAAATCATCTAAAGCCTTGCCGGTTACCTTCAGTTGGGTTTATAGGTTAATAATAAGAATTATTTTATCCGGCAAGGTTTTTTTATACCCTTAATCCCTATGCTCTTTAGTTTCATAACAAAACAAGGTAAGCGCTCTTTTTTCAAAAAAGCGAAACAAATTCTCCTTTCCGAAGTATAATTCAGCACACCATTTCCTCTCTAAAGAAATACTTTAGTGAGCTGCTTGCTCTGTATAAAAGGGTCAGAACCGTGGAGACGTCTGACTCTTTTTTTTATTGTTAAACTATACCGGAAGAAAAAGACCCCGCAAATA
>DGOT01000185.1:40104-53900 GCA_002389465.1 Bacteroidales bacterium UBA4459
CTTATGTAATACTTTCCCTGTTCTTCAGGTACTTTTGCTCTTAATTGTGTATTATATTTCTTATCAATTGTTACTCCTGATATGTCTTCCAGTTCCTGATAGGATATTACATTTCCCCTATAATAACAGGTAACGGCAATGAAAGTTCCCAGGCTATCCGTACCGATGGTAAACGGCTCATCAAATGGGTTGATCAGTTCAACAGGAATATCAATGAATGAGTCTGGCTTAAATTCATTCCCGGGTAATTCAAAATCAATCTTCAGAAAATTATATGTCCGGTATTCCGGAATGGTACAATAATACATTTTTCCGTTTGCCCCTGTCTCTATGCTGTCGGTAACCGGAATGGGAAATGTCAGGCCATCCATCACCCAAATATCTTTATTGTTATTAAATAACGCCACCTCCCTGCCAAAAAGTTCTCTTTCTATTCCCGCAATGTCAAATTGATTTAACCTGTATTTGATAGAATTATAGGTGAATACGTTCTTATTCCCGTAAAAATAATATTTAGCCGCTTTCTGGTACGAATTTACAAACACAACGGGTTTATCACGGGCTATTTCATGAATGTCATCGGCCCAGGTGTCCCAATCATGAAACTCTACTTTAACATGATATCTATTCTCTACCGGAAGATAATTAACAACCAATAATATACGCAAAGTAAAAACCAGTAGAGCACTTATAATTCCGAGGATATATATACTTCTAACTACCTTTTTTCTTGAGCTGAACCCTTTGTAGGCAATAATCATCAAAGGAATGATTGCCGTACTGGTCCAGTTGGCTTCAACCGGCCCTCTGAACGACATGACCAAACCCACCAACAATACCCCGAAAGCATTATATTTTAAAGCCTTGTTCATTAAATTCTTCGGTTTATATTTCATGCCGAAATACAACAAGAATAAGGCTATGAGCGGATTCATGATGCCTATCTGGCCTGAAAGATAGTTTGTAATATTCTGCCACCTAAAATAATAGCCTATGGCACGCTCACCCAAATGATAATGAACCGTAACAAAATCATGCTGTATTTCCCAGATCAGGTGGGGAATCATCAAAACCGATGAGGTGATAAAGATCAGCCAGAAAGATTTTTGTTTTACCAGTTTAAGGTTAGACAAAACGGTAAAAAAAATAACCAGAATACCCGTGTATTTGCTGTATAGCAAAGCGGCAACAGACAGAGAAACGAACAGTATGTTTTTCAGGCTGTCGTTTTTCAGATAATTACGATAAGCAATAAAAAATACAGCACTGAAAAAAATTAACGGCACATCGGGAACAGCAATAAAGCCCCCCACCTGCACAATGAGAATGGAAAACCATACAGTGAAAAACAACAGGTAATTTTTTACTTCAGCTATCTTCATAAACAGTATGAGAGCCGCTACAGAAGACAGTACGACCAATAACCGTACACCTAATTCGCCGGATATTATCGTTGAACCCAGTTTTATGAATAGTGCCAGCATAGGCGGATGGTCGTAATATCCCCATGCCAGGTCAGTGGCGTAAAAATAGTAATACGCCTCGTCATGAATGAGCTCGGTAAAGAAAGCCTGGACCAAATTAATAAGAAGCCAGAATAATAAAATACCGTAATAGAGGCGTTTAGATTGAGTCCGGTGTATTCCTGGTTTTGGTGTTGCTTTTATATCCAATGAATGTAGGTGTTGAAGATAAGAAATACAATAAGGATCAGGTTAGCAACCATTCCGAATTTTGTGTCAGGCCAGCCGGTAATGCACAGGACAAGCGACACAACAATTACAGCCCAGATGTACTTACCCCATAAAAATGGTTGTGCAATAAGATCGTACCCGATTATACCAAACGATAAGGCAACAGCCAGATAGATGACCCCCAGAAGGCGCACACCTGAATCTCCGATATTAATGTTGTCGGGATAAATTGTTGTTTTATAAACTACTTCCTTGTCTTTCATAATTTTCCAATACACCAGAAAACCAACAATGTGGGCCAATCCATGAATAAATAAAAAAACTGCTAAGGCAATGTGCATGATATGCAAATTAAAAACACGATAAATTTATAAAAAGATATTATACAGCACAGGATAAGTTTTGCATACCGGCAGGCAGTCTTCCAAATAGTAAACTATTTATTTACTTTTGCCACAAATTTTTAATTATGGAGAAGATTATCGGATTAGGAAGTGCTTTGGTAGATTTACTGATCAAACTGGAAAATGATCGTTTATTGGAAGAATTTAACCTGCCGAAAGGGAGCATGACATTAATTGACAATGAAACCAAGGAACTGATTGCCCATAAAACCACCCATTTGGAAAATGAAATGGTTTCGGGCGGATCAGCAGCGAATACGATTCACGGGTTGGCACAGCTTGGTGCCGAAACTGCTTTCCTGGGTAAAGTAGGAACCGATGCAACAGGTGCTTTTTTTCAGGCAGATCTTGAGAAAAACCAAATCAAACCCCTACTTATCCATTCAGCAACAACTTCGGGCGTTGCCAGTACGCTTATAAGTAAAGATGGCGAGCGGACTTTCGGCACTTATTTGGGGGCATCGGTTGAGCTCTCGGCTGGTGAACTTTTGGAAGAATATTTTCATGGTTACGATATATTGCATATCGAAGGCTACCTCATTTTTAATCATGAATTATTTGAGTCGGCTTTACAAAAAGCAAAGAAAGCCGGTTTGCGTATTTCGCTTGACTTGGCCAGCTATAATGTGGTGGAAGAAAATATTGATTTCTTAAAAGACATGGTTATCAGATATGTCGACATCCTGTTTGCCAACGAAGAAGAAGCGCGTGCCTATACGGGAAAAGAGGACCCGAAAGAAGCACTGGATATTATCGCCGGACACACGGAGTTGGCTATCGTCAAAACGGGGAAAAGCGGATCACTTGTCACATATAACGAAACCGTTTACAAAATACCCCCCGTAACAGCCAGAGCCCTTGACACGACCGGAGCTGGTGACGTTTACGCATCTGGGTTTCTTTTCGGAGTGATAAATAATATGAGCCTTATGGATGCCGGTTATCTGGGCTCGCTGATGGCGGCTAAAGTTATCGAAACCTATGGAGCTAAGATACCTGAAGATTCTCTGTCATTTATCAGACAGGAAATAAAAACTTTACAGTCGGTATAATCAGTTTAAATTGATTATTAACTACCAACGAAACACATATTTTGTTACATTTGCCGACCTGTAAATTTAAAGTGCTAATCAATTTAGAGTTTGAACATTATGAAGGTTTTTAAGACGACTGAAATCAGAAATGTTGCGCTGATAGGCGGAGCTAAATCCGGAAAAACTACGATGGCCGAAGCTATGTTGTTCGAAGGAAAATCAATTAACAGAAAAGGAACTATAGAAGATCATAATACAGTTTCCGATTACAAAGAGATAGAAATAGAGAAAGAACACTCGGTGCACTCATCGCTATTGCATACTATTTTCAACGATGTTAAAATTAACCTTATAGATGCTCCCGGATTTTCGGATTTTGTAGGCGAGTCCCTGGCCGCCCTCAATGTTGCCGACACAGCTCTTTTAATGATAAACGGTCAGTCGGGCGTGGAAGCCACCACAGAAACTGCCTGGGCTGCTGCCGAGCTGAACAACACACCGCTAATGTTTGCCGTAAACCAGCTTGACCACCATGGAGCTAATTTTGACGATGCCATTAATTCGATCAAGGATTATTTTGGCGAAAAAGTAACTATTGTTCAATATCCGGTAAACACCGGCGAAGGCTTTGATACCATTATCGACCTGATCCTGATGAAACAATTGACGTTTAAAGTTGACGGTGGCGCTCCTGAAGTTTCCGATATTCCTGATTCGGAAAAAGACAAAGCAGAAGAATTGCACTTAGCTTTAGTGGAAAATGCTGCCGAAGGCGATGAAGCACTGATGGAAAAATATTTTGAAAACGATGGGTTGACTATGGATGAAATGCGTGAAGGAGTAAGACTCGGCATGATCAGCAGAAGTATCTATCCGGTTATGTGCTCATCGGCAAAATATGGTATTGGTGTTAACCGCATCCTCGATTTCATTACCCGTTCCTGTCCTTCACCTGATTTATTGCCAGCCAGAAAAACTACGGAAGGTAAAGAGTTTTCGTGTAAAGAGAACGACCCGACAGCTATGTTTATATTCAAAACTTCTATCGAGCAACATCTGGGTGAAGTAAGCTTTTTTAAAGTTTACGGCGGAACCATTAAAGAAGGTCAGGATCTGATCAATACGCGGACCGGTAACAAGGAAAGAATTTCGCAGCTGTTCACGCTGAACGGAAAAAACCGCGATAAAGTGGACACCGTTTTTGCCGGAGATATTGCTGCTACAATCAAACTGAAAGACGTGCGTACCAGCGATTCATTAATGGACTCTAAAAATGCTTCAGCAGGTTTCGAGCCAATTTATTTACCAGATCCTTTATATACAGTAGCCATTAAATCTGTTAACTCTTCGGATGACGAAAAACTAGGAGCTGTCCTGAATGAACTACACAAAACTGACCCATCGCTGATAACTGAATTTTCACGCGAACTGAAACAAATGTTGATTAAATCGCAGGGAGAGTTCCATGTAAACACGGTTAAATGGTACCTTAACACCATGGAGAAAATTGAAGTGGAAGTTTTCTCACCAAAAATTCCTTACAGGGAAACCATTACGAAATCGGCACGTGCCGACTACCGTCATAAAAAACAATCAGGTGGTTCTGGACAGTTTGGCGAAGTTCACCTGATGATCCAGCCTTATTTTGAAGGTTATAAAAAACCTTCCGACTTTTCTGTCCGGGGTACCGAAGAACATGACCTGCCTTGGGGCGGTAAGCTTGTATTCAACAACTGTATTGTCGGCGGAGCTATCGACACCCGCTTCCTGCCGGCGATATTGAAAGGTATTATGGAACGGATGAACGAAGGCCCGTTAACAGGTTCGTATGCACGCGATATTGTTGTGTATATCTACGATGGTAAAATGCACCCGGTCGACTCCAACGAAATCTCGTTTAAACTTGCGGGAAGACATGCTTTCAGTACAGCCTTTAAAAATGCAGGGCCTAAGATTATGGAGCCTGTTTATGATATTGTTGTTAAAGTTCCGGAAGATATGATGGGATCGGCAATGACTGACTTACAAGGGCGTAGAGCGATTATCATGGGTATGGATGCGGAAGGCAAAAATCAGGTAATCAAGGCTAAAGTACCTTTGGCTGAAATACAACGCTATGCTACCTCGCTGAGTTCAATTACTTCGGGAAGAGGTACTTTTACCATGAAATTCGATGCCTACCAGCAGGTACCTGGTGATGTTCAGGACAAACTGCTAAAAGAGTACGAAGAATCACTTCAGGATGAAGACTAAATATTGGTCTTTTAAATTTATAAAGAGCCGGCAAACACACTGGCTCTTTCTGCTTTTAACGAAAAGTAATGGGGGAAAACACATCTAACATGCCTGATTTAAGAGGGAAACCCGGCTGGAAGGAAATTGAATACCCGGAAGAATACCGCAAACTGCAGTCGTTTGTTTTAGGAGACCAGTCGGCCGACAGGCTCGTTGTTCAGTATTTTACGCGGAAAAGCGATCACCGGTTCTTCGGCAAGGTGTTTTTCGGTGAAGCCACCCAGGGCCCTCCGGGACATGCCCACGGCGGAAGTATGGCTGCCGTACTGGATGAAGCAATGGGGTTTGCTGCCTGGATAGCAGGACAGACAGTGGTTGCTGCTAAAATTACTGTAGAATACATGCAGATGCTTCCTGTTAACTCAGTTGTTACGGTAGAAGCCTGGGTAGAAAACATTGACGGCCGAAAGGTGATGACCAAGGGGAAAATTTATGATGGTGATAAAATCTTTTCCTCATCCGAAGGTTTGTTCATCAGTATCCCCGCCGAGAAATTTGGCGATGAGGCACATTACCTGTTTAAAGTAAAAGAGCAGGGAAAAACCTGATCTATCCCTGTGGGTGAAGTAAACCTCTCGGCAGAAGCCCTGTAAAGTTGAAGAATTGGAAAATCAGCTGTTTTTCTTCTCTTTTTTTATCCTTTATGGTCTCCACACACAACGATCGGCTTCGACCTGAAAGGATAATTTATTTTTTCTTCGAAAACAGAGCATCTATTTTATATTTTCCCTGCACCAATGCATGATACATGGAAGGGACAATAACCAGTGTGAGGAAAGTGGCGAAGCTCAGCCCGAAAATCACCGTCCAACTCATCGGGCCCCAGAAGGCCACGTTGTCGCCACCGAAATAGATTTTCGGGTCAAATGTATTCAGAAATGATATAAAATCAACATTAAACCCTACGGCCAGCGGTAAAAGCCCGAAGATGGTCGTAATGGCAGTGAGCAGTACGGGGCGTAGACGAGTTTTTCCGCCTTGGACAATACATTCTTTGGCATCCTCTGGAGGAAGCTGTGCTCCTTCGGGCAATCCAAGCTCTTTTCTTTTTCGCGCCTTCAGCAGGCTGATGTAATCAATCAGTACGATACCGTTGTTAACCACAACACCCGCCAGCGAAACAATGCCAATACCCGTCATAACAACAACAAAATCCATTTTAAACGTAGCCAGTCCGCCAAACACACCGATGGTACTCAGCAAAACGGTAAAAATGATCATCGCCGGCTTCACAAACGAATTAAATTGCGTGACCAGAATTATAGCAATCAATGCCACGGCGATCAGCAGGGCTGTTTCCAGAAATGCCATCGACTCTTGCTGCTCTTCCTGCTCACCAGTAAACGAATAGGTTACGCCTGCCGGTATCGGAAAATGTTTCATCAACTTTTTCAATTCACTATTGATCTCATTGGCATTGTATCCTTCCATGACGTTCGAATAAATAGTAATGACCCGATCACGGTCAATCCTGTTAATAGCACCGTAGGTAGAACTATAAGTAAAATCTGCTACAGCCGAAATCGGTATCTGAACTATTTTGCCTGTAGCCTGGCTACGGAAAGTGATCCGTTGATTGATCAAATCCTCAAAATTGTATCTGTATTTGTCGTCCAGTTTCATTCTAATCTTGTATTCATCCTCTCCTTCCTTAAAATCAGAAATTTCTTTGCCGAACAGTGCCGTTCGTATGGCTTCCCCGATCTGTCCCGTGGAAAGACCATAGCGCCTGGCTTTCTCCCTGTTAATATTTACCAGCAATTCGGGTTTTCCTACATCGAGGTCGATTTTTAATGCTTCGATACCCGGAATACGTGCTGCATTGATCACGGAACGAATGGTGTCTGTCAACGACAGTAAGGTGTTAAAATCTTTTCCGTGAATTTCCAGGTTGATCGGTTTGCCTGTAGGAGGGCCGTGCTTTTGTTCTTCAATGGATATAACTACACCGGGGTATTGCCCCACCAGATTGTCCTCAAGCACCTTCTGAATCTCCCGTGTGTTTCTGCCGCCTCTGTCCTCATATTCTACAAAATTCACGGTTATAAGCCCCCTGTTAGTTCCTCCCGAGCGGCCGCTTAACCCTTCGTTTTCGCCTGCAGCTCCTTTACCAACAGTAGTGAGCACCGAGTTTACAATATTCATATCCGGTTTCAGCACGTCAAATACTTTCTTTTCAATAATACGGGTCATTGAATCGGTTACATCAATATCTGTGTTAATGGGCAATTCGGACAGAATATTTATGAGTTTAGGATCCTGAGAAGGGAAAAAGACAACCTTCGGGCTGGAACCAAAATAAAACATCATTGTAAAAATCATCAGCAGAAAAGTGCCCGCAATAAACAAATAGGACGTTTTTCCGTTTAATGCAAACCGGATAAATTTAAGGTAGGTGTTTTCAAGCCATACAAGACCTTTTCTCTGAAACCAAAGTGCCAGACGCGACATAAACAGCAGGTCGAGTATTCCGATGAAAGCAAAAACCAGCAAAATAGTTCCCAACCAGTTTATTTTCAACAGATAAGCTCCTCCAGCCAGAACAGCCAGCAAAATAATGATCCTGATATGGCGCGAAGGCTTCGGTAATACTACATTAGCTCCTTTTTTATAATAATTTGTAAATACCACGGGAACTATTACCAGGGCTACCAGGAGTGACGAACTCAGTACAATGATCAGTGTTTCGGGCATGTAGCTCATAAACTTGCCCATAATGCTGTCCCAAAACAACAGCGGGAAAAAGGCGGCCAGCGTTGTTGCTGTTGATGAAATAATAGGAACAGCTACCTCTCCCGTAGCCTGCCTGGCAGCTTTCATCTTGCTGTATCCCTGTTGTACATACCGGAACATGTTTTCTGTAACTACGATGGCGTTATCCACCAGCATGCCCAGAGCAAGGATCAGGGAAAATAAAACGATCATGTTGATCTTGTAATCCATGATGCCCAATATTAGGAACGACAGGAACATTGACATGGGGATAGCCAGGCCAACAATCAGGGAGTTTCGTGTACCAAGGAAAAGAAACAAAATAATGATCACAAAGATCATTCCCATGATGATACTGTTTTCCAGGTTGCTCAGTTGCCTTTTAACCATTTCAGACTGGTCGTTGGTTATCGTGACAATCAACTTATCCGGAATGGTGTGGTTCTCCCTTGCTCCCTCCAGAATGACGTTTACCTGGTCGATCGTGGAAAGCAGATTTTCACCGCTTTTTTTAACCACCTGCAGCGAAACAACGGGCTGGTGATCGAGTCGTGCATAACTGTCGCGTTCGGCAAAACCATATTCCACATAGCCAACATCGCTCAGGTAAACAATATTACCTTTTTCACTTTTTACAATAATATTTTCTATTTCGGAAGGATCCCGGAACTCACCCACTAAACGGATAGTACGCCGTATCTCTCCCATTTTTATATCGCCACCCGACATGGACACATTTTCACGGGTCACGGCATTTTCCACATCTGTATAACTTACCTTGAGCGAGCTCATTTTAAAAGGATCGAGGTTGATGCGCACTTCCCTGTCGGTAATACCGGTAATGTTTACTTTGGAAACTTCATAGATCGTCTCAATTTCGTCTTTCAGATCTTCGGCATAATCTTTTAGCTCGACGATGCTGAAGTCTCCGCTCAAGTTGATGTTAATAACCGGAAATTCTGAGAGATCAATGTCGGCTACCGCCGGATCTTCCAGCATGTCGTCCGGCAATTCGCTCTTTGCTTTATCCACGGCATCCTTAACATCCTGTAACGCAGTTTTTATGTCTACATCCGGCTGAAACTCTATAAAAACACTGGATGCATCCTGGCTGGAGAGCGAAGTCATTTTTTTAATTCCCTTTATCGACTCCACTTCCTTTTCAATGGGCCGCGTAATAAGGCTTTCAATATCTACCGGCGGGTTGCCGGGATAAATCGTTTGCACCATTACCGTAGGAAAACTAATTTCCGGAAATAATTCCTTGGGAAGGGAAAAATATGAATAGAGCCCGAAACCAATAATGACCACCGTTAGCAAATAAACGGTGATTTTATTTTTTAGTGCCCAGTTGGAGAGCCAGAAAGTTCTGATTACTTTTTTATTATTGTCTTGTTCCATTATGTACGCATTTTTTTATCCGGTGAAAAAGCCGCTACGCCTGTTTTGTTTAGTCAACAATTTGCAAAACAGTTCCGTCGGTCACGTTACTATATCCATCGGTAATGATCTTTTCACCGGGTTCCAATCCTGAAAGAACCTCACTTTTCTTACGATAAGACTTACCCATAGTGATATATTTCTTTTTTGCAACCCACTGGTCACCATCCTTCTGCTCAACGTACAGGTAAGAACCTTTCATGTCTTCCCTGATAATCCGTGAAGGAACAACTATGTGGTTGCCGGAGTTGTAATTGTTGATGACAATACTCGCTAAAAGATTGGGTTTTAATATACCCTCCCTGTTCTCTATGGAAACCTGTACTTTGAATGTTCTGTTCTGCTTATCAACCACATGACCAATTCTTGTAATGGGTTTTCTGAATACCAACTCGGGATAGGAAGGGAAATAAACTTCCACCGTATCACCTTCGTGGACTACCGGCAGATAGACTTCGGAAATTTTAGCCGTCACCTTCATTTTATCAAGTCCCACAATTTGCATCAGTTGCATGCCCGGCGTTGCCAGTTCTCCTTTCTTTTGAAAGATCGTTTCAATATAACCGTTTATCGGCGAATAAATAAGTGACATTTTATACTGGGCCTGAAGGGTTTCCAGTTTACCCTGAAGGCTTTCTACCTGATTTTTTGCATCCAGGTACTGCCGTTCCGAACCGATGTTTTTATCCCAGAGTTCATTTTGTTTGTTGTACATGGTTTCGGCATAGGCAAGTTGGGTTTTCACTTCATTTATGTTCTTCTCGATCAGGCTTGTGTTGAGCCTCGCCAGCAGTTGCCCCTTTTTAACATTCTGGCCTTCCACAACATAAATTTCCGTTATCTGTCCGGAAACTTCCGGGCTGATGAACGCTTCGTCTTCCGCTTCGAGTTCGCCCGTGGCTTCAAAATACTCCGAAAACGGCTGAATTTGCGCTTCTTCCACCCTGACTTTCATTCCATTCTCCTGTCCTGATGAATTACTGGTTGCGCCAAGTTGATCTTCCAACTCGGTAATCTTATCGTTTAGCACGGCGATTTCTTCCCGGTATTCCCTGATTTTTTTCTTTACACTTTGCGGATCATTTGTATGGTCGGTTCCACACGAAATCATAAGTAATCCGGCGATGAACAGTACAATATAGTTTTTCATTTGATTCATTGTTATTTCAGTTTGTCAATATTTTGTTCTAAATAATTTCTTCCTTTTGTGTTCACAATCCCATAAATGTGGTAGGTGAACACTTCTCTAAAAAACCCCGAGGTCATTATCTCATCCGAAGTAAAAATACCCGTTGACATAATGGCTTCGATACGCATCAGGTTAAGGCGCGCAATAATCTCTTCGTTTATTTCGGCCCGGTACAATCCTTCAGTTTTACCCCTTCTCAGGTTCTGGAGAACGCTATCGTATATAAATTTCCTCTTTCGTATAGTTACTTTTTGATATGTTTCAGGGTAATATTTCTTCAGATCGTAAATCAAGGTGGGTTTGTGTTCCTTGATCATCCGTAATTGCAAAGAATAATTGGTCAGCATCTTCTCAATAGCGTTTTGCTTTTTTGCCAGTGCATGCTCCATTTCTATTTTTCGTTGTTCAAACAGATCGTCCATAACAGCACCGACGAGTTCGCTCTTATCGGAAAAATGCTGATACAGTGTTTTTTTGGAGATTCCTATTTCGCGCACAACATCATCCATTGTCACACTTCGGATTCCGAATTCATGATAAAGCAATTTTACTTTTTCAATGATATCCTGTTTTTTATCAGCCATAATTATGGTGTTATCGATTTTGTTAACAGCTTTTTAAGTGTTTCGCCAGCTTTCAATAACCCTGCCGATGCGTTGATGTAATCTCTTTCAGCATTCAGATATTGTGTCTGTGTATTTAATATATCGAGACTCGAAGCCATTCCTTCACTGAACTTAATGCTGGTTTTCATAAATATCTTTTCTGCCACTTTTCGGGCCTTTTCCTTATTTTGATAAACACGGTAAGCGTTCATGTACTCATTTTGGGCTGTCTGGTATTGAAGGTTGAGTGTAGTGATCAATTGTTTTTCACTTATCTCTACCTGCTCGAAGGCGATTTTTGCCTGTTTAACTTTTGCTTTTCGCTGTCCGCTTGAAAAAACAGGCACTTCTAACGTAATTCCCAGGGCACCACTTTGAAACCATTTGCCTTCGGAACTGAAAAAATCCCATGTGTTCCGCTGTGCTTCTGTCTGATAATTAACTCTTGCCGCCAAGGTTGGCATGTAGGCTGATTTCGCAAGATTAACCTGTAACAGAGTTAACTCTTTTTGTTTGTTGAGCGAAACATAATCAGCATTCTGCACATATTTGAATGATTGGGAAAAAATCAGTGAATTTTTGCTTTTTTCAATCAGGTCTTGCATGTCTTCGGTTAGAATAATGCTGTCATTTTCACTTAATCCCAGATAAAATTTCAGGAAAGCATAGGCAATGTTGCGTTGGTTTTCAAGAAATACACGGTTGGCTTCCAGGTCGGCTACCAGCAGTTCAAGCTGGTCAACATCAATGTCTTCAGCAAAACCTACTTCATAAATCTGTCGTGTTTCATCGGCCAGTGCTTTAGTCAACATATATGTTGTATCAACGACGTTCAGAGCTGCTTCAGTGGAAAGCACATTGTAATAAGAGTTGGCCACCTGTTCCATGATTGCCAGTTTATCTTTGAAAAAATCGGCTGTTGTTTTTTCCAGGAATTTTTTAGCCGCTTTGAGCCCCACAAGGTATTCACCACTAAAAAGTAACTGGTTTAACGTGGCTCCGAGAGAGGCATTATAATTAGTCCCCATTTGAATTTCCATTTCCTCTCCACCAGGAGTAAATGAAGGAAAAATGAAAGTCGGCCGGGCAAAATTGTCACTATAATTCACATTAGCATCAACCTGGGGCAATCCTAAAGCAGTGGATTCAAGCACCCGTGCTTTTGCCGCTTCTATGTTTTTTTCGGAAAGCATTACCTGGTAATTATTTTCCATGGCATAACTGGTGGCTTCCGACAGAGAAAAACGGTACACATCCTGAGCTTCTGCCTGGCTGATAAAAAATATCAGCAAGCAAAACACAACACTATATTCTATATATCTCATAGATCCGATGATTTTTAAAATTTTACTTCGGGGCACAAAGATAAATAAAAAATAAACTCAGGAAACGTTTTTAAGTTAAATAGTTTCCTGAGTTTATTTCAAGATCAAACCTAAAATTGTATGTGGCATGAATACGCCTGGTTTTTTTACCGGCATTTTTTATGGAAGGCTCTGTCTTTCAGAGATCTTTTTTTATTTTTTTTCATCTTCTTGTTTTCCTTTTTCATCTCTTTTATCATGCGCTTCGTTTCTTCAGACTGCCGGTCGTAATGCGCTTTCAACAAATCTTCATGATCGTTAGCTCCTTTTTTTTCCGACTGATTCTGCATTTTATAGGCTCTTCTCTGGCCTTTGCTGCCACGGCATCCGGAAGAATATAATACAACCGCCAGGGAGAACAACACTAAAAAGAGGTGGATTAATATGTTACTTTTGCAAAACAATTTCATGACGCACGACAAAAATAACCGGTTTGTCTATGTAACAGGAACAAAATATTTTTAATTTAATTGCGTTCTGGATTAAATTTCCATAAATAATGAAGCGGCACAGCATATTTCTTTTTACTGTATTTCTTACACTTTTCTTTTCTTTAGTGTCGTGCAATAAAGACAGCATTAATCCAAACCTTCCCAATGTGACTATCCGGATAAGCATCAACCCCAACTCAACCCAATTCCTTGAGTTAAACACCGTTAGCGGGTGGGTGTATTTAGATGAGAAACCCAGTGTTTACATTCCTCCCGGAAGCAGGGGCATTATTGTATGGCGTATGGATATGACTCATTTTAAAGCGTATGAACGCCAACCTCCCAACGACCCGTTTACATGTTGCAACGAAAATTATTCGGTATGCGGTAAGCTGGTGGTAGGCGACAATTATCCGTTTGTAAAAGACACATGTACAGGTAATATGTATCAATTGCTGGATGGTTCTTTGTTTGAAGGGGAGGGAAGGTACCCGTTAATTGAATATGCTGCCGAATACGATGGTGCCATCTTATATATCCATAATTAAAAAAAGCGCTGCTCAGGAGCAACGCTTCTTCTTGTTTAGCTTAACTTAAGTTTTTAATACCTGTAATGATCCGGTTTGTA
>DGOT01000015.1 GCA_002389465.1 Bacteroidales bacterium UBA4459
GGGAGATGTGATGAAGGAATCTGCCAGTATTGCCTACGAATACCTGAAATCGCATGCACAGCTGCTGGATGTTTCGCCGGATATTTTTGAAAACTGGAATGTGCACCTGCATGTGCCCGAAGGAGCAACCCCAAAGGATGGGCCATCAGCAGGAATAACCATGCTTACCGCATTGTCCTCAGCGTTTACACAACGCAAGGTGCGGGCAAAAATGGCTATGACAGGAGAGATCACTTTGCGTGGGAAAGTAACACCTGTGGGCGGTATTAAAGAAAAAATACTTGCTGCAAAGCGGGCAAAGATTAAAGACATCGTCATTTCCAAAGAGAATAAAAAAGACATTGAAGACATTAAAGGCGATTACATCAAGGGACTGAACTTTGTCTATGTGGACAACATGCTGGAAGTGCTTCACTTTGCCTTACTAAAAGAAAAGGTGAAAAATCCGCTGAATATCGAATAACAGTATTCCTTTCGTGCTCTTTTTCATTACGGAGCAATAAGTTTTTTACACATTCGTTTCATAATTAAGTACAAACTGATTATTGATTTGTTCCCACTCAAATCATTTATTAACTAATTCAAATCCGGTATAATGAAAAGGATGCTGTTTATCACCATTTTTCTTTTGACACTTAATGTTGTATTTTCACAGGAATCCGGTCAGAAAAGCAAGGGCTTAAAGTAACTTCATTTAGTGTGAGCATGGGTTTTGCACAAGCCTGGCTGCCCGGTTCTCTGACTGGTTACAATAGTTTGAAGAATTCCGTGGAAAATCCGGAATTATTTGTCGATCCGGCTGATTTTAATCAGGGACAATACTTTTCGAATGCTCGGGGAAACGGTAGTTTCAGAATCAACATCGGCATAACCCCTTATGCGAAAAAGAAATCAGCATATCGCGCCAATCGTGAACTCCGCTTTGGAGTTGGTGGTGACTTTGGCAGTAGGGGCTATTACGACTTTTATAAAACTGAATCGGTTTCTATTGATACGTTTCAATCAGTGAACGGGAAGCCTGATATTTATGCCGACTCGATTCATAACACCGGTTATACATACAACCAGAACTTTTTCTCTTTAAATTTCAATATCAGTTACCTGTTTAAAACAGACGTTCAAAAAAGATTTTTTCTGTATACCGGTATTGGTGCGGAATATGGCATATCGTTGCAGAGTTATGTGTCAGTGAATAATCAGGAAAGTAACACTTATTATTTTTACAGCAGTGACAATAAACCTGCTGATGACAGTGAATATTACCCCGGTAACCCATACAATGCTTATGGAGGAGGTTTTATATCAGGATCTTCTCAAAATACAGACATGATAAATGCCACTCATTTTATTCGGGCAACAATTCCCATGGGTGTTAACTTCAGGTTTTCGAACAATAATTCTTTTTTTAAACATTTGAATATCTATACAGAACTGAATCCGGGTGTCGAATTTCAGATTGTTGTCAACGACAAAACGTATGTTAACCCGTATCTCGGAGTGGCACTTGTCGGGTTAAGCTACAAGTGGTAATCTTAAAAAACAAGGGACTTCTTTTTTTATGGTAGTTGACAATTAGGTATTAATTATCTAATTTTGACAGACCCGATTTTCTGACGTCATAAACTATTACCATGAAACTCCATTTTCTACAATTATTTAACAAAACTAACCGCAGAATGACATTCCTGCTGTTGATTTTAGCCGTGATGTTCATAAGCGCAGCTTTACTTGTGGGCATTAGCGATAATATTCCTGCCATTTTAATACTATTCTCAGGGATTGTTCTGTTTATTACTGCGTTTGTCCATATCTGGAAAAGAATTAAGCAATACCTGATACTGGCATTGATTTTTGCGTTGGCATTTCCCGTCTTTGTTGTTTTGCACAACGTTTTTTATGGTGTTAGTGACCTCTATTCAGGGAAAATCTTACTTGCTGGTGCAGCTCATTTTATGGACACCACCACATTTATTATTGCCGTGGTGGTTTGCCCGGCCTGTGTCATCGTGGGATTGGTGGGAGCACTGATCCTGTATGTAAAAATCAGAAGAGTGGGACCAGGTGCCCATCAGGGGTGAGTTTGACGCCAGAAGATGTTGACGCAATTTTGATATTCCTGTAAAAGTATTTTTCCGTTAGTATGCTTACATTTGTTGCCGTATAAAGCAACGGAAAATTGGAGCGGATAAACATACCATTGCCAGGTAAAACAGGACTTTTATTTTTAATTGTGGCGGCTTTGACCGTTACTTCCTGCCGGCAACATCAAAAATATGCAGGGAAAAAGATCTTTCGATACAATGAGGCGTCCGGGATTAAAACACTGGATCCGGCTTTTGCCCGCGACCAGGCACATATCTGGGTATGCAATCAGCTGTATAACGGTTTGGTGCAGTTGGATGAACAGTTAAATGTCATTCCTTCGATTGCCCATACATGGGAAATCTCAGAAGACGGACTGACCTATGTGTTTCACCTCCGTAGCGATGTATTTTTTCATGCGGATGAAGTGTTCCGTGGCAAAGACCGTAAAGTTACAGCTGCCGATTTTGTGTACAGTTTTAACAGGCTGGCTTCACCCGAAACAGCTTCGCCGGGTGCCTGGGTATTGTCTTCTGTTGCCCGACACAATGCTGAGTTGGCCATTGAAACGCCTGATGACTCTACATTAATTGTTCATCTTAAAAAGCCGTTTCCACCTTTTTTAAGTATCCTGTCGATGCAATATTGCTCCGTATTACCGCATGAAGCCGTTGAGTTTTACAAAAGCAATTTCAGAAAACATCCGGTGGGAACAGGGCCATTTTATTTGCAAAACTGGGAAGAAAATATCAAAATGGTACTGCGCAAGAATGATCGCTACTTTGAACGAATTGATGGTGTGCAACTGCCTTTTCTGGATGCTGTTTCCATTACATTTGTAGAAGATAAGATGACAGCTTTTCTGGAATTTACCAAAGGGAATCTGGATTTTATGTCAGGAATTTACCCTTCCTACAAAGATGAATTGCTTAACCGAAGCGGTGAGTTGCGTGCAAAGTATTCCGATAAGTTTTGCATGATCAGTGCGCCTTATCTCAATACCGAATACCTCGGTATTTTAGTTGACACAACTTTAAACATTGTTAAAGAAAACCCACTGTGCGATTTGAGGTTACGACGTGCCATCAACTACGGTTTCGACCGAAAGAAAATGATCCGCTTCCTGCGCAACGGCATTGGAATACCTGGAAATAAAGGAATGATTCCTAAAGGTATGCCCGGTTATGATAAAGATGCCTCTTATGGCTATTCGTATGAACCTGATAAGAGCAGGGAGCTGTTACGGCAGATGCGGGATGAAGGCTATTTGCCGAAGGGCGTTAAGCTGATAACTACTTCCGACTATCTTGACCTGTGCAAGTTTGTGCAGGCACAGTTAAATGAAGTTGGATTGCAACTGGAAATTGAGGTTGTGCCTCCGGCTGTTGCTATCGAATTAAGAGCCCATTCGCGGGTGAACTTCTTCAGGGCATCATGGATTGCCGATTATCCCGATGAAGAGAATTACCTTTCGTTATTCTATTCAGAGAATTTTGCTCCTGAAGGACCAAATTACACGCATTATACAAACCCTGAATTTGATGCATTGTTTGAACAGGCCTACCTCGAAATTGACCGGCAACGAAGGAATGAACTGTATAGCGCGATGGACAGCATAGTTATGTCAGATGCGCCGGTCGTAGTTTTGTACTACGATGAAGCAGTGCGTTTTGTGAACAAACGGGTTATAGGAATGCATGTCAACCCAATTAATTTACTGGATTTGAAGATAGTAGATAAATCCGACTGATCTCTCCGTGCGCTACTGCTTAACTGCGAAACAGCACGATTGTGCAGGACGTTAAAAATCACAAAAAACTTTGCCTATTCGGTTGGTTTTCAACAGTAATTTTGTACTTTTGCAGCCAATTTTTTGCATAGGTAAGCTCAGAAATGATAAATATAAAACTACCGGATAATTCAGTTAAGCAATACGAAGTTGGTGTCGCGCCCCTTGATATTGCCAGGGATATAAGTGAAGGCCTGGCTCGTAATGTACTGGCAGCCAAAGTGAACGGTAAAGTGCAGGACGCCACGCTTCCCATCAAGGAAGATAGTGAACTTCATTTGTTAACCTGGCGTGATGAAGAAGGGAAAGCGGCTATGTGGCATTCGTCGGCGCACCTGATGGCAGAAGCAATAGAGTTGCTTTATCCGGGAGTGAAGTTCGGTATTGGCCCGGATATTGAAAACGGTTTCTATTACGATATTGATTTCGGCGATTACACTATTTCGGAAAAAGATTTTACCCGAATCGAGCAAAAAATGCTGGAACTGGCGCGCGAAAAACAGCGATTTGTTCGTGAAGAGGTATCGAAAAAAGATGCGTTGTCCTATTTCAGCGAAAAAGGTGATGACTACAAGTTGGAACTTATCAGCGAACTGCAGGATGGAGATATTACTTTTTATAAAAGTGGATATTTCACTGACCTTTGTCGCGGCCCGCACATTCCAGACACATCGTTTATTAAAGCGGCAAAGCTGATGAAAATAGCCGGAGCTTACTGGCGCGGCGATGAAAACAGAAAGCAGTTAACCCGAATCTACGGTATCACTTTCCCAAAAAAGAAAGAATTAGACGAATACCTGGCATTGCTGGAAGAAGCCAAAAAGAGAGATCACCGAATCCTGGGAAAAGAGCTGGAACTATTTACGTTTTCGCAGCAGGTTGGGGCAGGCTTACCTTTATGGCTTCCCAAAGGAGCTGATTTAAGAGAACGCCTCGAACTGTACCTGAAAAAATTGCAGCGAGAAAGCGGGTATGAGCAGGTGATCACACCGCATATTGGTAATGTGGAACTGTACAAAACATCAGGCCATTACCAAAAATATGGAGAAGAATCGTTTAAACCGATAAAAACCCCGACCGAGGGCGAGGAGTTTTTCCTAAAACCTATGAATTGCCCTCATCACTGCGAAATTTATAAGGCTACACCTCACTCATACAAAGACTTGCCGGTACGATTGGCTGAATTCGGGACGGTGTACCGTTATGAAAAAAGTGGAGAGCTACACGGGCTAACACGCGTACGTGGTTTTACACAGGATGACGCGCATATTTTCTGTGTGCCGGAGCAGATAAAAAGTGAATTTAACGGTGTTATCGATATTATAGAACGCATTTTTAAAGCATTGGATTTTAAAGATGTGCTTATTCAGATTTCATTGCGTGACCGGGATAACCGGGAAAAATATATAGGAAGCGATGAGAACTGGGAAAAAGCGGAACGCGCCATTCTGGAAGTTACCGAAGAGCGTGGGCTGGATGCCCGGATAGAATATGGTGAAGCTGCTTTCTACGGGCCAAAAATGGATTTCATGGTGAAAGATGCCATCGGCAGAAAGTGGCAGTTAGGAACTATCCAGGTGGATTACAACTTGCCCGAACGTTTCGACCTGACATACGTTGGTGCTGATAACGAAAAACACAGACCGGTCATGATACACCGTGCCCCATTCGGATCGATGGAGCGTTTTGTGGCTGTTTTGATTGAGCACTGTGCAGGAAATTTCCCGCTGTGGCTCACACCAGATCAGTTTATCATCCTGCCTATCAGCGAAAAATATCAGGCATACGCCGAAAAAGTATTAAATTTGCTTAAAAAGTACGATCTTCGCGGCTTTATTGACGGAAGAAGTGAGAAGACAGGCCGGAAGATCAGGGATGCCGAATTGAAGAAGATTCCCTACATGCTGATTGTGGGCGAGAAAGAGGAGAAAGAAGAAACCGTATCGGTGCGTAAGCATGGAGAAGGGGACTTAGGTACACGTGAAATTGCTGATTTTGCGCAGCTTATCACAAGTGAAGTAGAGAAGTTGCAACAGATTAAATAAACTATTAACTAATATAGGAGGCTTTAAAAATAGCACAATTCAGAGGCAATAGAAGGGGTCGGAGACCTTTTAAAAAAAAGGAAGACCCAAATAAGATCAACGAGCATATAACAGCACCTGTTGTCAGGGTTGTTGGCGAAAACGTTGAAACGGGTATTTATCAATTACGCGATGCACTGGTACTTGCTGAAGAGCAGGAACTGGACCTCGTGGAAATATCTCCTAAAGCCAACCCGCCTGTTTGTAAAATAATGGACTACAAAAAGTATCTCTACGTGCAGAAGAAGAAGCAGAAGGAGATAAAAGCTAAAACGGCTAAAGTTGTTGTTAAAGAAATCAGGCTGGGCCCAAATATTGATGAACATGATTTTAACTTCAAATTAAAACATGCCACAAAGTTCTTGAAGGAAGGAGCAAAAGTTAAAGTGGAAGTGTTCTTCAAAGGCCGGTCAATCGTTTATAAAGACAAAGGGGAATTTGTTCTTTTGCGGTTTGCGCAGGAACTTGAAGAGTATGGAAAAGTGGAAAAATTGCCCAAACTGGAAGGTAAAAGGATGATCATGATCATCGCCCCGAAAAAGTAAAATATTATTCATTAACCAAATAAATTTTAAGTAATGCCAAAAATGAAAACGAAATCCGGAGTGAAGAAAAGATTCGTGTTGACGGGCTCCGGGAAAATTAAGAGGAAGCATGCTTACAAAAGTCATATTTTGACTAAGAAGTCGAAAAAGCGTAAACGTAACCTCGGTTACTTTGCCATCATTGACAAAGCTGATGAGAAAAACATCAGAAAAATGCTTCGTAGCTAATTAAATTATTGTTTAACGTTTGTTATAGCCCGTTAAGTTTTCTAAGTTATTTAGGAACGCTATAATGAAGTAAAAATTAAAAAAATGCCAAGATCAGTAAATTCAGTTGCCAAGAGGGCACGCAGGAAAAAGATCATGAAGGAGACCAAAGGTCAATTTGGTCGAAGAAAGAATGTCTGGACGGTCGCAAAAAATGCTTATGAAAAAGGCATGTCGTATGCCTACCGCGACAGACGAACCAAGAAACGTAATTTCAGAGCTCTGTGGATCCAGCGGATCAACGCAGGAGCCAGAGAATACGGAATGACTTACTCGGTATTTATGGGTAAGTTGCACGAAAAGAATATCGAAATCAGCCGAAAAGTTCTGGCAGACCTTGCCATGAATCACCCCAAAGCTTTTAAAGCTATTGTGGATGCGGTAAAAAAATAAATACATAAAAGAATAAAGCAAGGCCTCGGTTGTTAACAACTGAGGCTTTTTTATTTGTATCGTTTCTCACCGGCATTGATAGAAACATTCAAATCATTCGCGAAGGGAACCAGCGGACATGACCAGCGGGAAGAGTATGCGCAATAAGGATTATATGCTTCGTTGAAATCAAGTAGAATGGAATCGCTTTCAGGAATATCGATATCCATGTACCTGCCTCCTCCGTACGTGTAAATGCCATTTGTATTGTCCATAAAAGGAAGAAACAAAGTGTAATCGTAATCAGTGCTGTTCTTAAAGTCCATGTTCTGATATACGGTCAACTTACAAAGTGTATCATGGATTATAAAATGAACAGAACCGTAAATGCGGTAATTTGGTGTCCGCTCTGTGTTTGTCGGAAACGGAAAAACAGCCGTACTTGTATCGATAAAAAAATCTACCACAACCCTGTAATTCAGATCAGGTTCAAAATATTGCAACCCTTTATCCTTAAAATGTTTTTGTTCTTCCTTGTTGAATCTGGATATGATGCTGTCGATAATTTCGGAGTCTTTTTTCTGGCGCTCATTAAGGATACTGGTAACATATGTTTCGGTTTCTTCTGGGCTGTTCACCTGCCTGTCCAAAATCGGGATATTGTCGTTATCCATAAATAAAAACAAGATAATCAGGCTGACCACAAGGATGATAATAGCGAGGTAAAAGAGGTTTATATTCCGGTATGATTTCTTCCTCATACTTATGTTTTAAGTAGTTAAGAATATTTTTTATTAGAATACTTGTTGATTTTCTTCACGTCAATCTTTGGTCTTTCGTTTTGCCGTTATCCTGTTCTCTGCTTGCCTAATTATTCAGTTCTTTAACAAACCCTTCCACCTCCTGATCGCTGAACCCTTTCTCCTTGGCTGCTTCTTCTAAAGTGCCCCATATAGGTTCTCCGCAAATAATACACCGAATACCTTTTAACATTAAATATCGAACGGAAAAAGGATGATCTTTCACTAATTTTTCAATTAAAATATCTTTGTCTATGCTCATCTTCCTTTATTTTATTTGAAAGTCGAAAGTACGCAACAATTACTTATAACAAAAGTAATAAGGCTTAATAGTACCCTAAGAAGAGAATTAATACAGTTCAGGGCGCCCTTTGTGGCATTTTGCGTTGATGCTTATATCATGATAAAACAGCGAATAATTGACAAATGTCAATTAAATACGTATCTTTGTTATAAACAGGCCTTCATGATACACGAGAATTTTATCGAATTACTTAAAACGCTTGCCCCTTTCACTGAAAAGGAACTTAAGGACGTTGACGGGTATTTTGAAATAGAAGAAATAATAAAAAATAAATACATTCTAAAAGCTGGCCATGACACAGGAAAGATCGGATTTGTAGTAAGTGGTATTTTACGTACCTATTATGTTGTTGGCGAAAGAGAAATAACAACCGATTTCTTAATGCCCGGATCCATAGCTGCCGGGATGTTGAGCTTCCTGTCAGATGAACCGCAGAACGCATATATTGTTGCTTTGGAAGATGCCTTGTTGACTACCATTACAAAAAAGAACCTATCTGAACTATATCATGAAAACTGGAAATGGCAGCAGGTAGGCCGCCTGCTGATGGAATTTAATTATATACGCATTAAGGACCGGTCTATTTGTCTGCAAACGTTAACAGCGCGCGGACGTTACGAGCATTTGCTGAAAAGAAGTCCCGGAATTATTGATCGTGTACATTTACAATATATAGCCTCTTACCTTGGAATGAAACCCGAAACCTTCAGCCGTATCAGAAATAAATGAGGCTTTACGCGGGCTGATGTTCTTTTCTCAATAAATCATTGATAGCTTTTACAGGGTTGAACGTAATAAGGGGCGTTTCTACAAAGACAGTGATCCAATCGGACATGGCTCCATTCCATAATCCCGGTAATTCCTGGGCTTTCACATCTTTTCCGTTTTGCGACTTTAAGGAAATAAATCCTGTTTGTGGATCTATGTAGTTCTTCAAGTTGAATTTTTCTCCTTTATAATTTTTAATGCCACAAACTAGATCTACAGGATTAAAGTGAGTGGCTTCGTTGATAATCTTAATCTGTTCGGGGTTATCAAGGTCCATCTGCGATGACTCAACGATCTGCAACGAAAGGGTATCATGCTCATCTTGTACCCAGTAAGGGCCACCGCCGGGCTCTCCCTCATTTTTCACCATACCGCAAACACGCATTGGCCGGTTCAACTTGTTGTACAGAAAATCGATTTTATCCATCTTCTCGTAGCCTCTGTACGCCTCCGGGAAAAATATCTGCAACTCTTTTTCAGCAAACTCTCTAATCTCTTCAACCTCCATATCTGTCAGGTTGCCGTTTTCCAGCAAATCAAGGTAGTCAAATGTATTTTCCTGTAACCGGAAGAGTAATCCCCCTATGACTTTCTTATACACATAAGTGGTTTCTTTTAAGCGATCAGGTACTACATTGTCGATATTTTTAATAAATATGATTTCGGCATCCATTTCGTTCAGATTTTCAATCAGGGCTCCATGGCCTCCCGGGCGGAACAGTAAAGTTCCGTCTTCATTTCTGAATGGCTCATTGTCTTTATCCACAGCGATCATATCAGTGGACGGTTTCTGCTGCGAGTATTCCACGCTAAAAGTAATATTGTAATTCTTTTCATACTTCCCTTTTCTTTCAGCAATAGCCTGCTCAAATTTGTGCCGATGTTCATGAGAAACCGTTAGGTGGATGTGCGCTGTGCGGTTCTTATCGGTGGCATAATGGACGCCTTCCACCAGGTGTTCTTCCACAGCCATGCGCGGACCGTCATCATAGTGGTGAAACAGGAGAAGTCCTTTAGGAAGTCGCGCATATCCCAGTCCTTTTTCTGTCAGGAAATATTCAAGAATGGTCTTGAACTCCTTTTGTTCGGTCAATTTTTCCAGTGAGAAACCGTCTTTTGCTAAAGCATTTTTCAGGTCGTTGTAGAAGGCAAAATGATGCAGGTTTGAAAAAAAATGATAGGGAGAATTAAACGATTTGTCCGCTTCGTACTGTTCTATTTCAGCATCGGTACCCTGAAACGATTCCATAAATTCAAACAAAACCTTGAACATACGGCTCGCCGCACCGGAAGCGGGAACGAATTTCAAAATATCGTAATCAGTGTAATGATTATCGAACCATACGGCCAGGCTGGCTACCTCCTGTTCGTTATACTGGTGTATCCCATTTCCTTTACTAGCAGGGGCCACGAGTTTTATGTAGGGGAAACCATTTCTAAAGTTCGTTATTTGTTTTTCAAAATCTTCAACTGTAATATGCCTGACTTTAATTTGTTTACTGTCGTTTTGATGAAGCATAGTTTACTCTTTTAATTCTTAGGGCAAAATTATATTATAAATTCGATGATTGATAATCGATGTGCTATTTAATTTTACCAACTCATAAGAAGTAGGACAACAGGGAATTAAAAGCAACTATAAAGGACTGTAGTTTTAAGACAAAGAAGATGTAAATTTGCTTTGAGGTGTTGGATTTTGTATCTTTGCCGACTTATTAACGTATTATCAACACATAAAGGGTTGGATATATTATGAGATAATTGAAAAGCAGGCAAGCTAACTATTCATAAAACAAGCAATTTTTAGAATAGTTATCTGAAGAACAAACAAAACAAACAAATGAGTACCAATTATTCCCTGATCGGGGACATAATAAGTATATCCTTTTACGGATACTTAAAGAGTGAATTTCTTACTCAAAGTTTCATAAAGTTTCGGCTGTTCGATAGTTTGTTTCCGAAGACTAACTGTTTTCTGTTCAATGAATTGTCACATATGATATTTCTCCCTTCTCTTAGTGATTGAATAAGACAGTGATAAATAAAGCTGATTGCATTCAAACATCTGATGTGTAATTTAAAGAAAATGAACGAAATACAAACATGTAATATAAATAATAATCGAAAAACAAACACGCACATGAAAAATC
>DGOT01000036.1 GCA_002389465.1 Bacteroidales bacterium UBA4459
AAGAAATAACATAATTAAGAACTATCCCAGCATAGTCTCCAGACTACATGGGGAGTATTAATCTTCAGATTATATGAAGAAACATAAAGTATTGAAATTAATTACTCAACAGCAACCCCTATCTGTTCCCCCGTCAGCACAGAAGTTTCTAACCCTTTACCGGTGTTGGCCAACAGGTCGTTGTCGATACCAATTTTGCCCTTTTCAAAAAGCAAGACCACCGTCGAACCACCGAATTTAAAATATCCTTTTTCTTCACCTTTTTCCGCCAGGTGCCCCTCATGTGTTTGCATAATACTACCTACCATAGTGGCGCCTACCTCTACCATAACCACATCACCAAATTGTGCTGTTGTAATGATTGTGTATTGCCGTTTATTTAGACAGAATATTTCAATCATTTGGTGCAAAGCAATTGGATTGACCGAATAGTAATCACCTTTAATTTCAACTACCGGAGAAACAATTCCGTTAACTGGAAAATGAAAACGGTGATAGTCATCGGGGGCCAGCCGTACAACTATAAGACTGCCGTTATTGTAATTTCGGGCGAGCAGTGAATCATCCAGGAACGATGCTACATCAAAGCGGAATCCTTTGATAATAAAATCGGAATTTGATACATTGTCCCACGCCATTAGTTTTCCATCTGCAGGAGAGACCACTACATTAGAATCGTTGTTTATGGGTCGAGCGCTTTTTTTCAGTTTTCGGGTAAAGAAATCATTAAACGAGGTGAATTCCTGTTTTTCGGCAATACTCAGGTCGATGCCATATTCTTCCACGAACGGCTGTATCTTCTCTTTCGAAGCAGGTTTGTCCATCATCCGGCCGTAAAGCGAAGAGGTGAACTTTCTTTTCACCAGGGTGGCCAGGGTGGCTTCGCCAATGGGGTTATTGTATAGCCACACCAGCCAATTTTCTCCGGGAACTTTTTCTGTTTTCAGTTCCCCGGTCTGCCGGTCAATATAGCGAATGGGCTCCGAATCCGGCGATGGATAAAAAGCCACAGCCAAAAGGATGGCCAGTAGCAATACGATAATGTGCCTTTTTTTGATTTTACCTGTTTTCATTCAGCTTTGTATCATGTTTGATTTCCGGGTCAACGGTAATACAGGTCAAATTACGGAAAATATTTTCAATTGAAAGATTGTGACATGAACACCCGATTTATTTTTTTCCTGGTTTTAAGTCTTTTTTAAGAAGCCGGGAATAATATCCTTGTTTCCAAGTCGTTTTAGTTAAAATGAAAAAAACTTTTAGGTGAAAATTAAAAAACTTGTGGTAGTTATTATAAACACTGCCCTTTTTCCATGGCTGTTTTACGATCATTCTATTGGCCTTAATCTCTTGCTATTTAACCTGCTGGTTTTAAGCGGTCTTTATATCACCGACAAGCTGGATCTGAAAAGTAGTTTAAACAGGTACATTTCGGCAGGGACACTGCTCACGGCTTTTTTTGTTGTTTACAATGGCTCCGACCTGGCAATTGCCGTAAATATATTATCATTGTTCTTTCTGGCAGGCACCGAGCTTTTCCCTAAAGGAAGAAACCTGTTTTACACTTCTCTGATATCATTCGTTAATTTCTTTTCGGCCCAACTCAGTTTCACTTCTTTAACAAGAGGACTTACATCTGGGATGAAAAAGTTTAAAGTCTTTAGTCTCCTCAAGCTGATACTAATTCCTCTGGGTATTGTGTTGTTGTTCATGCTCATGTACAAAACGGCGAACCCGGTTTTTGAGGGACTGGTAAAATCTTTCTTCGATGCCATTGAGTCCTTTTTCACCTGGTTTTTCAAGCATATAGATGTTGCCCTGATAATGACTGTCATTTTTGGATTTGTACTTTCGAACTATTTCTTCCTGGGAGAATCGAATAAGTTCATCGCGGGACTGGATGAGAGCAGTTCTGACCAGCTGAATAGAAAACGAAAGAAGGTTATTTCAGGGTTTAACAGTACAGGATTAAAAAATGAATATAAATCGGCTATCATATTGTTTGCTTTGCTCAACCTGTTGATTTTGGTCATTAACCTGATTGATGTCTGGTGGGTCTGGTTCAATTTCGAGTGGAGCGGCGAATACCTGAAACAGTTTGTTCACGAGGACACTTACATATTAATCCTTTCGATTCTAATTTCTCTGGCCATTAGCATTTTCTATTTTAGGGGGAATATCAATTTCCTGAAAAATAATAGGTTGTTGAAATACCTGGCCTATGTCTGGCTCGGTCAAAATGCTATACTCACCCTGTCGGTCGGAATAAGAAACTTCTGGTACATCCACTACTTTTCGTTGGCTTATTTAAGGATTGGGGTTGTGTTTTTCCTTCTGCTCACGCTTTTCAGTATTTATACGGTTTATGTAAAAATCAGGGACAAAAAAACCACCTATTACCTGTTCAGAAAGAATGCATTGGCCGCGTATGTTTTACTGATTACTATGGCGTTTTTTAACTGGGATATTATTATAGTCCGGTATAATTTCAGCCATGCCGAAACAGCGTTTATTCATTTTGATTTTCTTGCCAGTCTCAGCGATAATGCCCTGCCGTATCTCGAGAAGTCAAAGACAGAGTTGGCAGAGATTGATAAATTCCAAAGAGAAAGATTTCCTTTCAGGGAGCAATATTTGTCAAGTGAGCAATATGCCGATAGGATTGGCGTCAGAAAACAAAACTTTCTGCAGAGCTGGCAGGAACGAAGCTGGCAGGAATGGAATTTTGCCGGCGAAAGGGCATACAGGAAACTGACAGAATAGAATGCAGAGTGAGCATTTTAGGTTAGAAGTTTATTTACTCACCTGAAAGCGAGAGTAACTCCTGCGCATTATTTTCTGAATTTTTTCCTTGAAAAATTCCGTTTCTGATAAGGTCTTCTTTTGCGCGGTTTGTACTCGGGGGCTTCGCCGAGTTCATGGGGTACCGTTGCCTTATGAACAGGATGCCCCAGTAGTTCTTCTATTTCCATAAATTTTCCCTGCGAGCTCTCATCAATCAGCGTAATGGCTACACCGTCGGCCTCGGCACGGGCGGTGCGGCCAATGCGGTGGATGTAGTCTTCGCCATCGTTAGGCACATCAAAGTTGATCACCAGGTCGATGTCTTCAATATCAATACCACGCGATAAGATATCCGTAGCCACCAGCACATTGATGCGGCGTGCCTTGAAAGCCCGCAACGCTTCTTCTCTTTTCTGCTGGTCGAGGTCGGAGTGGATGTCGGCTACCTGAAGCTTTTTCTTTTTGAGCGTTTTCGCCAGTTCTTTGGTACTGATCTTTGTCGAACAGAAGATCAGCACGCTCCGCAGTTGTTTCGACTGCAGCAGGTACGATACCAGCGGTATCTTCTGCTTGCTGTAAACTACATAAGCAATTTGCAGGATCTTCTCGGCAGGTTTCGACATGGCAATGCTGACTTCCTTTGGATCGGTCAATACCTTTTTTGCCAGCGTCCGTATTTTTTGTGGCATAGTGGCTGAAAACAGCAGGTTCTGCCTTTTTTCGGGCAGGTACGAGATGATCTTCATGATGTCTTCAAAAAAGCCCATATCCAGCATGCGATCGGCTTCATCAAGGATAAGATATTTTAAATCTGATACTTTTACATAACCCATATTAAAATGGGCAATTAACCTTCCCGGTGTACCGATAATTACATCAGCACCGTCTGACAGTGCTTTCTTTTCCTGGGCGTATGAAATTCCATCGGTACCACCATATACGGCAATAGAACTTACCGGTGTGAAATAGGAAAACCCTTCCATCTGTTGGTCGATCTGCACAGCCAGTTCACGTGTGGGAACAATGATCAGTGCTTTTACCTGGTGATGGTTTTGTTCGCCTGTGATGATCTTATGGATGATAGGCAGTAAAAAAGCCGCTGTTTTTCCTGTTCCTGTCTGTGCCGATGCAATGACATCATGCCCCTCCAAAATCATGGGTATTACCTGTTCCTGCACGGGCGTGGCTTGCTTGTAACCGATGGCCTCAATACCTTCCTGTACCCGTTCGTCAAATGAAAATTCTTTAAAATCCAATGGTTTGTTTTATAAAAATCGGTCGAAATTACGAAATAACCTGCACAAAACAGGTTTCTCAGGAAATAAGAATGCTTTCAGGCTTCTTTCATTCATGATCCGAGTCTCCTGATTGCTTTGCTGTCAGGCTGTCGATTTCTATCACCAACAGGACCATACTTTCTAATGATTTGTCGCTGTATATATTTTTTTCCGCCCCCCCGTATTTCGACATGATGATATCAAGTCCCGTCTTCTTTTTTAATTTATCATGGATAACAGTAACATATCCGTAACCGATCAACGACCGGTATTTTGTAGTCCAACGGCAGGCAGTTTCGTGGGTAACAACCTCGTGATGTAACTCCATTTCGAAACATACGCGGTTGTTCCGTTTGATCATCTCGATTTTGCGTCCTTTGGGAGTCGAGTGGATATAGATTTTGTTGTCTTTGTAACCGAAATTCACGGGAACAATATAAGGATCGCCATCGGTGGAAAAGGCCAGACGGCAAATGTCAGACTTGTTCAATATCGTAGCAATAATTTTTGGATTGCTTATCAGTTTTTCGGATCGTCGCATAATCTCATACAAATAAAATGAACAAAAAAAAAGCGCCTTTTCAGACGCTTTTATATGGGTGTTTAGTTAAGTTTCGGCTTCCTTCCCGGTGTGTACGGTGCTTTCAGCTTATCAAGCTCGTTATCGAGGACCTGCAATTTACTGTCGATCTCTGTCAGCTTTTCCAATACCGGTGGCAGGGCGTTCATCAGGATGCCGTAGTTTTCCTTCTGCGTGTCCGTCGGTGCCGAGGTTGATTGCCAGGCGCCGGAAAGAATGGCCCACAGGCGATTGCTCAGTGGTACCGGTTCGGGCGGCACCTCTTCCTGGCTTGCTTTGGCCGGTGTTCCGTCAAAGAGGAAATTGATGTCGTCCAGTTCGTTCTGAATGGCGGCAGCTTCGTTCTTCATCTTCACCGGTGCGTTGTTCGACTGCTGCAGGGCCTGGCGGATGTAAGCAGTTTTTGTATCCAGCTCTTCGTGGTATTTTTCAATGTCATTGACCAGCCGCCACAAGTCGGTCACCTTATCGTAAAAGGCCATCATATCTTCCCTGCTTTCCGCCGGCAGGGTGGTATTCTCCAGTACTTTGGTGTTAAAGCTCACCGGCCCGGCCAGCAAGGTCTCTTCACCGTCGTGGAACATGTTCAGCTCCACGGTGTATGTGCCGGGTAATGCCATCATACCGCTGCCGCTGTCTTTCATCGGGTCGAACTTTTTGTTGTTGAGATTTACACGTGTCGGCTTTCCATAGCGCAGGTCCCATGTAGTGCGGCTGATCCCTTTCGAAACGTTTTTATACAGCGTCCGGGCCACGGTCCCGTTTTTGTCCTTGATGGTAAATATAAGGTATGGCCCCATTTCCCGTTTTTCGGCATCCAGTTGCTCTTTGGTGGGTTGCGGAATCGGTTTCCCTTCTTTGAAAAGTTCCTTTTCTTTTTTCAGCCGTTGCGCTTTCAGCGTTTTCGGCATCTCTTTCACATAATAGGTGAAGGTGGCTCCGAAAGGCGGGTTGGGCGCATGATAAACGCCCGACCCCGTTCCGTAACGGCTGTTCTGTTGCACATACATCAGTGC
>DGOT01000070.1:0-6551 GCA_002389465.1 Bacteroidales bacterium UBA4459
CTCGATCCCTTACATCATGCAACTACTTGAGGGCTTTAACATCCCTATGTTAAGTGTAGACGGTTACGAAGCCGATGATGTGATAGGAACCCTGGCCAAGGAAGCCGAACAGGCCGGTTTTTTAACGTATATGATGACCCCCGACAAAGATTTCGGACAGCTGGTCTCGGAAAATATTTTCATGTACAAGCCCGCCCGCATGGGCAACAAAGCCGAAGTTTGGGGAGTGAAAGAAGTTTGCGATCGGTTCGGCATTCAACGGCCCGAACAACTGATCGATATCCTGGGCTTATGGGGCGATGCTTCCGACAACATTCCGGGTGTACCTGGCATTGGCGAAAAACGGGCCAAAGAACTGATCGCACAATTCGGCTCCATTGAGAACCTGCTGAAGAATACCGATAAACTGAAAGGCAAACAAAAAGAAAACGTGGAGAACTTTGCCGACCAGGCCCTTGTTTCCAAAGAGTTGGCCACCATCATGCTGGATGTACCCATTGCATTTAATTCGGAGGCTTTGAAAATCTCCGACCCCGATACGGAAACGCTGAAAAAACTGTTTGACGAGCTGGAATTCCGCAATTTTGCCAAACGCTTTTTTA
Source organism: Bacteroidales bacterium UBA4459 (assembly GCA_002389465.1). Taxonomy (GTDB): domain Bacteria; phylum Bacteroidota; class Bacteroidia; order Bacteroidales; family F082; genus UBA4459. Next base: position 603 of record DGOT01000070.1, read on the forward strand.
CCAACCTTTCGTTAAAAAACGAGGAACCGCAGGCCGTACAAGCCGAACTATTTAAAGGTGGAGAGGTGGAACAGGCTGAAGAAACACAGGATAATGAATTAAAAACCCTGCAAAATACGCCGCACGAATATCACCTTGTACACGACGAAAAAGAAGCGCGAAAATTGGCATCCATGCTGAAAAAACAAAAGTCGGTATGCTTCGACACTGAAACCACCGGCCTCGACCCCAACAACTCAGAACTGGTAGGCATCTCTTTTGCTGTACAACCGCATGAGGCCTGGTACGTACCTGTCCCTGAGAATTACCACGATGCCGTTAAGCTGGCGGCTGTTTTCAAAGATATTTTTGAAGATGCACGCATCGAAAAGGTGGGACAGAACATCAAATTCGACATCGCCATCCTCAAATGGTACGATACCGAAGTAAAAGGTCCCCTGTTCGACACCATGATCGCCCACTACCTGTTGCAGCCTGATATGCGGCACAATATGGATTATCTGGCCGAGACGTATCTTCATTACCGGCCCGTGCCCATCGAGAACCTTATCGGTAAAAAAGGAAAAAACCAGCGCAGCATGCGCGATGTGGCTGCCCAACTGATCAAAGAATACGCTGCTGAAGATGCCGATATTACACTTCAGTTAAAAAGTGTGTTCGAGCCACAATTGAAAGAAACCGGTACACTAAAATTATTTGAAGAAATTGAAATGCCGCTGGTGCCTGTGCTGGCTTCGATGGAGGCCGAAGGAGTAAAACTCGACATCAAAGCATTGAACGATTACAGTCGGAAACTGGAAAAAGATATTCTGGAAATCGAAAAAAAGATCTATGAACTGGCCGGAACAGAATTCAACATCGCCTCACCCAAACAACTGGGAGATGTGTTGTTTGAAAACCTAAAAATTAGCGATAAACCGAAAAAGACCAAAACAGGGCAGTATTCAACAGGCGAAGAAATATTAGTGAAACTGGTGAACAAACACCCCATTATTGATTACATCCTTGACTACCGCTCACTCACAAAACTCAAATCGACTTATGTGGACGCACTTCCGCTGCTGGTGAGTAAAAGGGATAACAGGCTGCACACTTCCTATAACCAGGCTGTAACAGCCACGGGAAGGCTGAGCTCCAACAACCCGAATCTGCAAAACATTCCTGTACGTACTGAAAAAGGACGTGAAATACGAAAAGCTTTTATCCCGCGCAACAGTGAATATATCCTTTTTGCTGCCGATTATTCGCAAGTTGAACTGCGCATCATTGCCCACCTGAGTGAAGACCTAAACATGATGGAAGCGTTCAAACACAACAAAGATATCCATACCGAGACAGCTTCCAGAGTTTTTGATGTGCCACCTGAAGAGGTTACAAAGGACATGCGGCGGAAAGCCAAAATGGTGAACTTCGGGCTGATCTATGGCATTTCGGCTTTCGGACTGTCGCAACGATTAGGTATTCCGCGTAAAGAGGCGGCTGAGATCATTGATAATTATTTCAAACAATATCCGGGTATCAGGAAATACATGGGGCAACAAATTCAGTTTGCCCGCGAACACGGTTATGTGGAAACCATTATGCACCGGCGGCGCTACCTAAAAGACATCAACTCGGCCAATGGTCCGGTGCGGGGCTTTGCTGAGCGGAACGCCATCAACGCGCCCATCCAGGGATCTTCGGCTGATATGATCAAGATTGCTATGATTCGGATATTTGAGGAATTTAGCCGGCATAAACTGAAGTCGAAGATTATCCTGCAGGTACACGATGAACTGGTGGTAGACACCTATAAAGAAGAGTTGAAACAGGTACAACAGATTGTTAACGATAAAATGGAACATGCCATCAAACTGCGTGTGCCGGTGGTAGTGGACATGAACACCGGAAATAACTGGCTTCAGGCTCATTAAAATTCATTTTATGTATCATAAAAACATAGTTCTCGTTCTGGATGCCGGCGGCACAAACCTGATTTTCAAAGCTGTCAGTGAAGGAGTTATCCTGCCTGAAACTGTTACTCTGCCGGCACAGGCAAACACCCTCGATGAGTTGCTCCGAAAGATTATCAGCGGGTTTAAAGAGATAAATGCCGCTACCGGTAACCGGGCGACAGCCATCAGTTTCTGCTTTCCCGGTCCTGCCGACTACAAAAACGGCATCATCGGCGACCTGGAGAACATGCCGTTGTTCCGGGGAGGTGTCGCCTTAAAAAAAATGCTTGAAAATGAATTCAACATCCCCGTTTTCATCAACAACGATGGCGACCTATTCACACTGGGCGAAGCCATCGGAGGGCTGCTTCCGGAAGTAAATAAAAAACTGTCGGAAGCAGGCATCGAAAAACAATATAAAAATCTGCTCGGTGTCACGCTGGGAACAGGTTTCGGCGGAGGTATCGTTATAAATAACACGCTTTTAACCGGTGACAACTCGGCAGGTGCTGAGATCAACCGAATGGTCAACCCTCTGAGCTGGGGAACCAGCATCGAAGACACGCTCAGCATACAGGGTCTCAAACGGTTATTTGCTGAGGAAACGGGAAAGGATATCACGGAAGTTCCCGAACCTTTAAATATCTTCCGGATAGGTATGGGCGAAAAAGAAGGAGGCCAACAGGCTGCTGTCGCTGTATGGGAAAAATTCGGGCTGGTTCTTGCCGATGCACTCGCTAATGCCCTCACATTAACTGATGGCATTGCCGTTATTGGAGGTGGCCTTTCAGGGGCTCACCCATTGTTCCTGCCAAAAACCGTGGAGATGATGAACCGTACGTTCACACGCTCCGACGGAAGAAAATATCCCCGGATGGAAGTTACGGCATATAATTTTGAAGATATAAACCATATGCAAAGTTTCGTGAATTACCAGAAGAAGATGATTGCCGTTCCGTTTTCAAATAATGCGGTTCCTTATTACGAGGAGAAAAAAACAGGTATAGGCATCAGCCGAATGGGAACTTCGGAAGCGGTAGCTACAGGGGCTTATGCCTATGCGGCCAATGAACTCGGCTTCTGATTATTCCTGAATTTTTACGACGTCAAACGACACAACTTTGTCCGTTACCAGGTATGAAGTGTCCGGTTCAACCTGCATGTGAAAATTCTTTGCTGTTCCTGTGAGTTTATAGTCGGCGTCTTTCTTTTTCAGGTTCAAAACCAACGACTTATTGGACGTATTTACATTGATGTAATAGATGCTGTCCTTTTTTGTAGCATAAAATGTCGCTGAATAATCGTCCGGAGCAACAATGCGGATATTGAGGTTATAGGTGGCAAATTGTTCAATTACAACCTCCACATTTACAGGTTTTGCATCCGTTTCTTCATCTTTGTAATAATTGCCATCACCTTTGAATGTTCCCACCCATGATCCGATCGTGCAGTTGCAGTAAACCCAGTCTTCGGTTTCTTTTTTGCACTGTGTATAAACAGTTACAAGAAATAATAAAACCAGAATGGCTGTAATTTTCTTCATATCATTTGCCCGATTCGTCCACAAAAATAGTAAAGCCATGAGACGAAAACGTTATTTGGTTTTAAAGTTTTACTTTTGTCTTTCAAAATTCTAAAAAAATGAAGCTCTATCCGATAGAAACAGGAAATTTAAAACTGGACGGCGGCGCTATGTTCGGCGTTGTACCCAAAGTCCTGTGGTCAAAAGCCTATCCATGTGATGAAAACAATCTGTGCAACTGGTCGATGCGCTGTCTGCTGGTAGTGGATGGCAGCCGTAAAATACTGATAGACAATGGGATTGGCAGTAAACAAGATGAAAAATGGCTGCGGCATTACTACCTGAACGGGGAAGCTACGCTGGAAACATCGCTGGCCAAAGCAGGTTATACCCCCGATGACATTACCGACGTGATCATCACCCACATGCATTTCGACCATTGCGGCGGAAGCGTGAAATGGAATAATGATAAGACCGGCTACGAACTGGCCTTCCCGAATGCCTTATACTGGACAAGCAGGAAACAATTCGACTGGGCCACCAATCCCAACCGGCGTGAAAAAGCTTCGTTTCTGAAGGAAAACATTCTTCCAATACAGGAAAGCGGTCAGTTGAACCTCATCAAAGAAGAAGGAGAACACATCCCGAACATTGAACTGAAAATGTATGACGGACATACGGACGGACAAGTGATCCCGCACGTAAAATACAATGGAAAAACGGTGGTATTTATGGCTGACTTGATGCCTTCATCGGCCCATATTCCGATGCCGTGGATCATGGCTTACGACACACGTCCCCTGCAAACGTTGAAAGACCGCGAACGTTTCTATGCCGAAGCCCTCGAAAACGACTACATCCTCTTTTTCGAACACGACATCTACCACGAGGCCGGCACTTTATACAATACGGAAAAAGGCGTACAGATCAAAGAAGTTGGGAGGTTGAGTGATTTTATATAACTGATCTCTACCCCAAGATTTCCTCTCGCCCTCGTTTTGCGCAGTGCAACAAAGACGGGTTTATAGCTGATATTTGCAATGTCGCATCGAATTCTCCGGCTTTACCTCTTACAATCCTTATCTATGTATTGGCTTATTCCACACCACCCCAAGGTTGGTGTCTGCACCAACCGCAAGGAAAAGAGAAATAAATATTTATTGGTGAGAACACTAACAATGGGAAAAAACTCCAGGTGGTACACCTGAAGCGGATGTCTGAAGAGTATGCCTGATAGGACTATTTTAGCAACGGATAATTTTTTGCCTTTTCCACAAAAGTCTCATCCAAACCAATCGGAATATTATTTTCATGGCAATAATCGATCAGTTTAGTTAAAGGCAGGTTGCTCACCAGTTCTTTCCCTGTCATCGGGCAGCCACCCAGGCCGTTAATGACCGTGTCAAAACGCCGGACACCTGTCTGCCAGGCCGCAGCAATCTTTTCCTGTTCCCGGCCTGCCAACGTATGCAAATGCAATCCGAATTCGATATCGGGAAAACTGGCTGTCAGCTGCGTAAAAACTTTTGAAATCAATTCCGGCGTCACGTCTCCCATAATGTCTGACAGAGGGATAATGGAAATTCCTTTCTGACTCAATTTCTCCACCCAATGATGCAGCAATTCCATACTCCATTCATCCCCATATGGGTCGCCGAACCCCATGGAAAGATAGACGACTAATTCCTTCCCTGATCTCACACACAAATTCTGCAATTTATCCACCGTAATTTCCGCCTCTTCCATGGTCGTGTTCAGGTTTCTCCGGATGAAGGTCGGGGAAACAGAAAACGGAAAAAACAACTGATCTACCTTTTCATAAGCAACCGCCCGCTCTCCGCCTTCTTCATTGACTACCAGCACCGCTATTTTCGATTTGGTAACCGAAACATCAATATTATTCAGTATTTCAGCTGTGTCTTTCATCTGAGGAATGGCTCTTGGCGACACAAAACTACCCGCCTCCACCGTGTCAAATCCACATTGCAGTAGCAAATTGATAAATTCGATCTTTTTTCGGGTGGGAATAAATTCTTTGACCCCCTGCATGCCGTCACGGGGGGTTTCGATGATTTTTATCGGTATATGAGAAGTCGTCATGAGTTGATGCTATAGCTGATCAGCGGAATAAGCCCGTGCGTTTAAAAATATATCGCGAATTTGATCTTACCAGTTTCTTCCCGAAAGCTCTTTGGGTATCCTTCCCTGGTTAACTGTTTCCGACCGAAGCCTCCTGCCCAGGATTCGTTCCACCATCATTCCGGTTTCCAGTATCCGGTCGATATCCAGATTGGTTTCGATGCCCATTTCATCCATCATCACCACCATATCTTCGGTGGAAACAAGCCCTACGTCTTTCGAATCTTTGTAATAATATGCTCCTGTTCCCGAAACAGGCACTCCACTCACAAAATTCGCCGGCTGGCCGCCAGTTCCTCCCAGCGTCGATTCGTAGTTGGTCATCCCAGCCTGAAGAGCAGCCAGTACATTGGC
>DGOT01000070.1:6614-6956 GCA_002389465.1 Bacteroidales bacterium UBA4459
GCATGCTCCACATCATTAGCACCAATATCCAACCAACGCTTTGTAAACTCTATGGCATCCTTCATGTCGGTTGGCCCTTCGATGGGACAGCCCCAGATCGTGGAAACCGTACCGTTTACCTTCAAACCGGCTTCATGCGCCTTAGGGATATACTCTTCAGCCATTTTCCAGTACTCCTTCAATGTAAGACCCGAATTTTTTTTCTGATGCGACTCGCTGGTAGATACCATCAACAAAATCCTGTCCGGCCCCCACCCTTCCTTTTTTGCCTGTATGGCCCTGTCAATAGCTCTTTCCCGTATAGTAACAGCCGTCAGGCTTACCGAATCAATCATATCTTTA
>DGOT01000247.1:0-4101 GCA_002389465.1 Bacteroidales bacterium UBA4459
CCTCGAAATTCCTTATAGAAATGGCATGACGACCAACATACCGATGTCCTTTTATTTCGGGCCTAATAAATTTACCCTGCTTAAGTCGTACAACCTTGACCTGGAACGGCAGATACCCATCGGCTGGAGTTTCTTTTTACTGGCCTGGATTAATCAGTACATTGTTATTCCGGTATTTAACTGGCTGGGCGGCTACGGGTGGAACTACGGTATCGTAATCCTGATCCTGACCATTCTTCTTAAGATATTTTTATTCCCCATAGCTTATAAAACTTATATGTCATCGGCTAAAATGCGGGTATTGAAACCGGAAGTGGACGAACTCTCAAAGAAATACCCGAAGAAAGAAGACTCCATGAAAAAGCAGCAGGCAGTCATGGCTCTTTATAAGAGTGCAGGGGCTAATCCTGCTTCAGGCTGCGTTCCGATGCTGCTACAGATGCCTATTTTATTTGCCATGTTCCGGTTTTTCCCGGCGTCCATTGAGTTACGCCAGCAATCGTTTTTATGGGCTGATGATCTGTCGAGTTACGATTCTATCTTAAATCTGCCTTTCGACATTCCTTTTTATGGTGACCATGTGAGCTTGTTCACTTTACTGATGACAGTGTCAACAGTTATGTACACCTACCTTAACAACCAAATGATGGGCGCACAGAGCAACCAGTTGCCAGGAATGAAAACCATGATGTACCTGATGCCGGTCATGTTCCTTGGTATTTTCAATAATTATGCCTCTGGGTTAAGTTACTATTATTTTCTTGCCAATATTATTACGTTTGGCCAAATGTTTGTGTTCAGGTATGCCATTAACGAAGATAAAGTGCGGGCTAAAATCCAGGTAAACAAGAAGAAACCAAAGAAAAAGTCAAATTTCCAGAAACGGCTGGAAGATGCAGCTAAAAAACGTGGTTACAAAGGATAAAGAAAATATTGCTGTGGGTGCATGGACGGTGTTTTACAAACAAACAATCCTTTTTATTTTATTCATACTGGCTAACTTTAGCCTGTTTTCGCAATCCGTTTTTGTTTACGACCAGCAGACAGGAGATCCTGTTGCCAATGTGTACATCTTTAACGATTCACAAACGGCTACCGCGCTAACCAACGAGCTTGGCATAGCACAGCTCAACGGGTTTCTGGCATCCGATCATATCCACTTCCAGCACTCTTCTTATAATGAGTTGACACTGGAACCGCTGGGTATAGAAAATTTACAGTTCAAAATACCACTTAATCAGAAACTGATCAAGTTGGAAGAGGTGGTTGTGTCGGCCAATAAGTGGGAAATGAAGACTTACGAAGTGCCCAACAATATTGATGTGATTAGAAGCAAAGACATCATATTTGAAAATCCTGCTACAACAGCCGATATGCTTTCTTCTGCCCCGGGCGTGTTTATTCAGAAAAGCCAACTGGGCGGTGGGAGCCCGATGATCAGGGGATTTGCAGCCAACAGGATCTTATTTGTAACGGATGGTATCCGGATGAACAATGCTATCTACCGGAGTGGCAACCTGCAAAATGTCCTGCAGGCTGATGTAAACAGCATTGAAAGTACGGAAGTGATCTACGGGCCGGGCACTAATATTTATGGTAGCGATGCTTTGGGTGGCGTTATTGATGTTCATCTGCTCAAACCATCCCTGAATGATGCGAAGAAATGGAAAGTCTTCGGCCATGCCTCCGCCCGATTTGCTTCGGCAGCTATTGAACGTACCATACACGCCGATGTAAATGTAAGTAATGATAAATGGGCAGTCCTAACTATGTTTAGTTATACAGCTTTTGACGACCTGGTGATGGGAAGTATGCACAACGACTACAACCTGAGAAAAGAATATGTAAAAACATCAGACGGCTACGACACCATTGTGCAAAATAAAAATGAGCGCACTCAGAAATATTCAGGTTACAGCCAGTTTAGTTTTGTCACAAAAATCAAGAACCGAATCAGTAAAAATACCTCATGGACTTATTCATTTTATATTAGCAGGACTTCTGACGTTCCACGTTACGACCGATTGCTGCAATATTCCGACAGTTTGTTAAAATATGCCGAGTGGTATTACAAACCCCAGCAATGGCTGATGAACAGCCTGAGTTTTGACTTCAACAGAAAAAACAAAGTTTACGATCATATGAACATTCGGGTAGCTTATCAAAATGTGCAGGAGGGAAGAAACGACCGGAAGTTTCAAAACGATTGGCTGCGCGAGAGGAACGAACTGGTGCATGTGTTTTCGTTGAACAATGATTATTACAAATCGCTGAAAAAACAACAATTTTTATTTTACGGCCTTGAACTGGTGTACAACAATATCATTTCAAAAGGCGAAAAAAACAATGTCCACACCGGTGAAACTGAAAAAATCGCCAGCCGGTATCCTGACGGAAGTAATCTGTATTTTTCATCAGGAATCTACCTTACGTACAAAAAGAATTTTATCAATTCCCCGATAACGCTTATCGGCGGCATGCGCTATTCATATACGGTACTCGATTCAAAAATTGCAGATACCGGTTTTTATCATCTTCCATATGATGAAATCAAATTTAACCACGGAGCCCTCACAGGGAATATAGGATTAGTGTATCATCCCAACACATGGCAGGTACAGCTAAATCTTTCTTCGGGGTTCAGGTCGCCTAACCTTGATGATGTGGCTAAAGTATTTGATTCGGAGCCAGGTAATGTGGTAGTTCCCAATTCTGGGCTGAAACCCGAATATATTTACAGTGTAGATGCCGGTATTAAAAAGACATTTAACAAAACAGCCAATATTGAATTATCTGGCTTTTATTCGTACCTCGACCAGGCTATTGTACGGCGCGATTTTGAGCTGAACGGACAGGACTCCATCATCTACGATGGAGAGATGAGTAAAGTTGAGGCCATGGTCAATGCCGGATATGCGCACATTTATGGCGCCAGTTTTCTGTTCAGCATTCAGTTTATCAGGCATTTTGTTTTCAGCACGTCTTTAACCTACATAAAAGGATATGATGATGAAGACAATACCCTGCGGCATGCTCCTCCTCTGTTTGGAAAAACCTCCATTTCGTATGAGGCCAATAAGTTAAAACTTGAAGTAAACACTTACTATAATGCAGAAGTGTCGTACGACAACCTGGCACCATCGGAACGAAACAAAACATACCTGTATGCAATCGACAGCAACGGGAACCCATATGCCCCTGCCTGGTGGACATTGAACCTGAAAGGAAGCTATGCTTTCAATGAGAGGTTTTTAATTACTTTCGGGCTCGATAATATTGTCAATTACAGATACCGCCCTTATTCTTCGGGCATCACTGCTCCGGGACGGAATTTATTCATTGCCTTCAGGTACGCGTTTTAGATATGAAAAAGCTGATGGATGCCTATATAATGATGCGTCAGATTTCCAAAGTTTAGCTACCTTTGCACAGCAAACCCCGGTACATGAACGATCAGCAGCAGATTACCCGATGGAATATGGAACTGGCCGGTAAATCACCGCTGGAAATCATCCGTTTTTTTCTAAATGAATTTGGTGATAAAGTGGCCCTCTCCACCAGTATGGGGCCTGAAGATCAGGTACTCACACACATGGTTCAGTCGATCACAAAAAAAACACAAGTTTTCACGCTCGACACGGGCCGACTGTTTCCGGAGACTTACGACCTGATTGACCGGACGGCCAAAAAATACAGTATCAGTATCAACATTTATTTTCCTGATTACCGCGAGGTGGAACAAATGGTGGCAAAAAAGGGAATGAACCTGTTTTTTGACAGCATTGAAGACAGGAAATTTTGTTGCCAGGTCAGGAAATTAAACCCACTTGCCCGTGCTCTGGATGGACTGGACGCGTGGATCACCGGACTCAGGAGTGACCAGTCGGTGACACGCAACCACCTGAAACTTGTCGAATGGGATGAAATTAACGGGCTGATCAAAATTAATCCGCTGTTCAACTGGAGCGAACAGGATGTGTGGGATTATATTGACGAATATTCCGTCCCCTTCAATCCGCTACACAAAAAAGGATTTGCCAGCATCGGCTGCCAACCCTGCACACGGGCCATACTGAAAGGCGAAGATGTACGTGCCGGCCG
>DGOT01000247.1:4121-11122 GCA_002389465.1 Bacteroidales bacterium UBA4459
GTGGTGGGAAAATCCCGAAACCAAGGAATGCGGCCTGCATCAGAAGTGAGTTCTGAGTTCTGAGTTTGGAGTTCTGAGTTTGGAGTTTGGAGTTCGGGGTTGAGAGAATAACAGTATTTCATAAAGCCATTAATCTGCACCATATCCTGATTTGAATTTCAAAGCTGACATAAACAAAGAGATTCTCCGGCTGTCGGTTCCGAACATTGTGAGTAACATCACCGTTCCATTGCTCGGCATGGTAGACCTGGCCATGATGGGACACCTTGATGACCCGATTTATATCGGAGCCATTGCCCTGGGCGGGATTATCTTCAATATTATTTATCACAGTTTTGCCTTCCTGCGTATGGGCAGCAGCGGCTTTACAGCCCAGGCTTACGGAGCGAAGAACGACAGAGATATTTCGCTCGTACTGACACGTTCACTCCTTGTAGCTGCCGGCCTGGCATTGCTGCTGCTACTGTTGCAGTACCCGATACAGTGGGTGGCTTTCCGCCTGCTGGACGGAAGCGAAGAGGTGAAAACCCTGGCACGACAGTATTTCTATATCCGCATCTATGCGGCACCTGCCACCCTGGCGTTGTATGCTTTTTACGGATGGTTTCTGGGACTGCAGAATGCCCGCATCCCGATGATCCTGGCCATTACGGTAAACCTGGTAAATATCGGGCTGAATTTCTTTTTCATCAAGGTACTGGGCATGAAATCGGATGGAGTAGCCTGGGCCAGTGTGCTGGCTCAATACACGGGTTTGCTGCTGGCCATTGTTTTTCTGTTAACCACCTATAAAAAATATGTTGTGGCATACGCAGCTTCTATCATTTTCAAAACGAAAGAAATAAAACGTTTCTTTCGCGTTAATTCAGACATATTTATCCGCACGCTTTTACTGATCCTGGTCTTTGCCTTTTTCCTCAGCCGGTCGGCGGATATGGGAAATGATATTCTGGCCGTTAACTCCTTGTTATTTCAGTTTTTATATATCTTCTCCTACTTTGCCGACGGTTTTGCTTTTGCCGGAGAAGCCCTGGCCGGTAAAGCCAAAGGTACCGGAGAACCCTCCCGTCTTAAACTAACGGTGAAATATCTGTTCCGCTGGAGCTGGGGCACTTCCGTAGTGTATGCTTTGTTCTTCTTCACGGCTTTTCATCTTTTGCTCCGCCTGATGACCGACAACGAACTGCTGATTGCCATGGCTGACGAATACAAATACTGGATCATGGTGCTGCCGCTGACCAGCGGCGCTGCTTTTATCTGGGACGGGATTTATATCGGTATTACTGCCTCCAAAGCCATGCGCAACACCATGATCATCGCCTCCGTTGCGGTGTTTCTACCTGTCTATCACCTCACTATTGGTAGTTTTGGTAATCACGGTCTTTGGCTGGCGTTGAACCTGTTTATGATAAGCCGGGGGATGTTGATGTGGGGGCTGGCACGGAAAGCAGTTTACAAGGAATAATTATTCTTCATTGTCTTAAAACAGTTTCCCTTCAGTACGGACAAAGAGTTAACTCGTTAATCATTATTGTTTCATGTATTTATATTTAAATAGTACTTTGTCTTGCATAGTACTATTTTTTACCTTATATTTGCCACGAACAATTAATGTCAATCCGATGAACATTGAAAAAACTAATGCACAAATGCGGAAAGGGGTACTGGATCTGTGTGTGTTATCGATTATTTCCGACCAGGAAGTGTACACATCTGATATTCTGTTATTTTTAAAAGAAGCACAACTTTTGGTAGTGGAAGGCACAGTGTACCCGCTCTTAACACGCCTAAAAAACGATGGTTTACTCAAATACCGTTGGGAGGAATCGAGTGCAGGACCACCACGAAAATACTACAGCCTGACGGATCAGGGAAAGAAAACACTTGCTTCCCTGAGAAGTAAATGGAAACAGCTTACCGATTCGGTAAATCAACTTTTAGAACCTAAAAAATCATCAAAATGAAAAAAGTACGGGATATAAATATCAAAGGAATCATCTTCCACCTGGACGAAGATGCATTCAAAAAACTGAACACCTACCTGAATGAGATCAACACACACTTCAGACACAAAAAAGGTCGCGAAGAGATCGTCAGCGATATTGAAAACCGCCTGACTGAGCTCTTTCAACAAAAGTTAAGCAATAAAAAACAAGTGATCACCCTGGAAGATGTAAACGAGGTGATCAGCACCATGGGGCATCCCTCCGATTTTGATGATGAAGTGGAAGGTGATGACACCACTAATCCGCTAAACGGGCCGAAAGGGAAAAAGAGATTATTCCGGAATATCGACGACCGCTTTCTCGGGGGAGTGTGTTCTGGGCTTGGGTCTTACATCAACATCGACCCAACCTGGGTACGGATCATCTTTCTACTGGCCCTGTTCCTTGCAGGTGGCAGTGCTGTAGTGTACATTGTGCTGTGGATCGTGATCCCTCCGGCACGAACCGTCAGTGAAAAACTGGAGATGCAGGGTGACCCCGTCACTATTTCCAACATTGAGAGAGCATTCAAAGAAGAAATGAGCGAAATAAAAGACAAACTGGAAGACCTGACTGAAAAAGCCAGTGATACTTTTAAGAAAAAGTAGATGGGGTTTTTTCCGGTTCAGCAAAAGCGTGATAAGTTGCAGGACAAACCAAGTATCTTTGTGAAGTAAAGGATGAATACAGCATGAAGAAAAAGAATAAGCTTAAACCAGTCATAACCGAGGACGGATCATATACGATCTTCAATGAGGCTGTCGGCGAGCACTACCACTCCACTTTCGGTGCCCTTCAGGAATCTGAGCATATTTTCATCCGTGCCGGGCTGGAACCACTCCTGAATAAGCAAAACACGATACATGTGCTGGAAATGGGGTTTGGAACAGGACTGAATGCGCTGCTTACTTTTTTACATGCTGATAAAACCAGACAAAAAATATATTATCACGGACTGGAAGCTTTTCCTATAGATACAGACACAGCCAAGACGCTGAATTATCATCAATTCTTGTATGTTGACCAGGAGTTATTTCTGAAATTCCACGGGTCGGAGCCACGAACCAAAATGTCTGACAACTTTTTGCTGGAAAAAGAGATCGGTACGCTGGAAAAAGCCGTATTTCCCGATGACAGGTTTGACATTGTTTATTTCGATGCCTTTTCACCTGAAGTTCAGCCGGAATTATGGACACAGGAAATTTTCAGGAAGATATACCGCTCAATGAAACGTGGAAGTACACTTACCACTTATTCCTGCAAAGGAATTGTAAAACGTGCCATGAAAGAAGCAGGTTTTGAGATTGAGAAACTTCCGGGGCCACCGGGAAAGCGAGAATTTTTGCGGGTTATGAAATAGTTATCTGATTAATTGCACTACAAATGCAATAGTGTTAGCGGACGCATGGCAAATGCGCCCGATGATAAAGCGAGAAGATATCTATCTTTAAGCGGAACGCTTAAAGCGGCGGAATTATTTTATGGTAAATTCTTCAGCATGAAACAAAGGAATATACTGCTTTTCCAACTTAGTTACATGTGCCCAGGAAGGGCCTTCTTCACACCAACGGATGAATAATTCCAGTTGGTTTTCTTCGCCTATAGCTTCGATGTACACACTACCATCGGGACGATTTTTTACGTAGCCCGTGATACCCAATTCGTTGGCTTTCTTTTGTGTATAATACCGGAATCCTACACCTTGCACCCTTCCGTAAACTTTAACAATCGCTGCTTTTTTCATCACACCTCCAGCCTTTTGATCATCAGGTCATCAAGTAACTTAAATAACTGGTCGGGCAGCAGTGTACGCCACGGGAACATGTCAAAGCGGCCACCAAAAGCAATGTAATAATCCAGATTAGCCTCACTAAATTCATGGATAACATGATCCCTGAAATTCAGCCCGATAATCCATCCGTTATCGAGGTTATCAAACCACTCTTCGTAATAATCGGCTGTATCCGAATGAAAATTCAGCACATTTTCACCGATCAGGATAAAATAGCTGATATCGTTTTCCAGCAATGCTTCTATAACATTACGGTACAGGTGCATGATATCGTTGTATAAAACATCATTCCACTCACCAAGCAGTTCAATTACACAATAATGCAGCTCATAACTGACATAAAGGATCTTCAGATACATTGTATTGGATTCGAACTTATCCCACTGCGGATGGATCACATAATTGTAAATGGTGTCTGAGAACTCAAATTCACTGTATTGCCTTTCATAAAACGGAGAGTTCGGATCTTCGGCAGCAATATACAACGATCGCCAGCTATAATATGGTTCGATCTCGTGCATGACGACTAGAACATTCGTGATAAATAATAGCCGGAGAAAGCCAGGCCGATCCCACCAATATTGGTTCCCAGCAGATAAACCAGAGCCGTATGGAACTCCCCTTCTTTCCACAGGCTGAACACATCGAATGAAAAAGTGGAATAAGTTGTAAAACTGCCCAGTAAGCCGATAAAAATAAACAACCGCACACCTGATGGAATATAGAACTTATCGAAGATCCCCCACAACAGCCCGATCAGCAGCGAACCGGCCAGGTTTACCATTAACGAGGCCCAGGGAAAGCGTCCTTCATGCGCTCTTTCCATCCAATAATAGATCAGAAAACGAGCCACGGCACCTACACTACCACCAAAAGCTACCGCCAGTAATTTATCCATCATAAGGCAAATTTTAATCCTTTCACTTTTTTCAAAGCACGGTACAGAGCATCCAGTTGCTTCTTGCTGGTTAACGTAACATTATAGGTATAGCTCATATACGCACCTTTGCTGCTGGCTTTCTTCGACACATATGTATAAGCCACTTTCTGCTTAACAAAAACCTGTTCCAGTTTTTCCTTGTTGTCAGAGTCGTTATTGCTGAAAACCATCACCGATTTCATTTCGAAAGACACCGGGTAAATCACCTTTTGCTCCTGGAAGATGTCCGGACTTCCTCCATTTCCGTTACTATTCTTTGTTACCATATATGCTTAAAAGTTTGCCACCAGTTTGATACGGCCGTACTTAAAACTGCGACCTCTTTCAAATTCGGGCGTAAGGTAAAAATTTTCCAGTTCCAGACCAAAACGATGGTAATAAACAGCTACACCGGCACTGGCACGAAATACAACTCTGCTGATTTCATTTCCGGCCAATACATACGGGCTCTTTTGGTCGAAAAAACCACCTTGCAATGTAGCATCCCAGCCCACAATGTCCGTAATCCCTGACATAAAAAACCAGTACTGCCACGCCCGCTTTTTCGTATTTTCGCAACAAGCTGTTAACGGGCCTTTGTACACCTGTATAAAACTACCCGCCCTGAAGCTAATGCCTCCGCCGATTTTGTCATATAAAGTGCCGGCATTTGCTTCACCCAGTACATTCACTTCCAAATTAGGCGAACTATACAAACCCTTTTCTATGTGGAAATAATAATTAATAATAAAACTGTTTTGTATCTGATATGCCCAGCCTGTAGGCTCCAGATAGTGTACCGATGATTGCACGCTCCCACCCAACGAAGCAGGTCCAAGGACTCCCAGGTCTATTGCACTTTTGACATAAAGCCTCTGTCGAGACAAATAGCTCTCTCTGAATTGCCCCAGCGTGAGGTATCCAGAAAAAGGTCTGTCGCCATATTCTATTCCTGTTGCCTCAGGGTTTATAGGAGTATACAAGTTTTGCGTGATGGAAAAACCACTGAACCCAATATCGGCCTTTTTGGAACCAGCCAGGATTTTATTAACGGGTGAATAATCAGCAAATGGAAATACGAGCTCAATACGAGCTCCGTTGGTATAATAATAATCGGTATTATCAAAAATATCATTGTCGAAAATGATACGTAATGTAAAAGGAGCGATTACAGGTGATGTCACGAGGCTTTGAACATCATGCAGATATCCGGCATCGGCCTGCTGCTCCAGAGCCATACTTTTTGGAACTATCGAGGACATCGGCTCTGCCACAAATTCACCTATCGTTTGACGTACATTTGTTTCATAATGAAATTTCATTTCCGTTTTATTGGGGGCAGCAGCAGAAGTATTCAATTCTTGTTTTGACATATGCCTCACGGCTGTCACCGTATCTCGCCTGGAAATAACAGCTGCGTTCTCCGTAATTTCCGGTTTATGTGTTCCTGGCGAACTACACGAAAACAACAGGGTAATGATGAGTATAAGTACAGCGCTATGTAAAATTCTTCGCAAGGGCAGATTTTCGTTTAATTTCTACAAAATTAATTGATTTACAAAATAATGCAAAAAACCGATGTATTTGTTTTTATTTTCCGGTAACGTGTTCATCGGGTAATCGTATTGGTAAAAAAAACTCTCGTTTAATAAAATTAATCCCGGGTCAAAAGAAAATCGACAAATTTCCGTGTAGCCTTAGCCCGGTGACTGATCTTATTTTTCAGTTCAGGATCCATTTCGGCAAAAGTCTGGCTGTAGCCTTCCGGCACAAAGACAGGGTCGTATCCGAAGCCACTACCTCCTCGTCGTTCTTTGATGATCTTTCCTTCAACAATTCCCTCAAAACGATATTCTTTTCCTCCAAGGATAAGAGATATCACCGTTCGAAAACGGGCAGCCCTGTCTGTTTTGTCAGCCAGTTCTTCCAGCAATTTAGTCACATTTTTTTCGTAAGTAGCTTCTTCACCGGCATATCGGGCCGAATACACTCCTGGCATTCCTTCCAGAGCATCTACTTCCAAACCAGTATCATCGGCAAAACAATCAATACGGTAGTGTTTTAGCACGTAGTGCGACTTTATAGATGCATTTTCGTCAAGCGTAACACCTGTTTCAGGAATATCTTTCATACAGCCAATATCGGCCAGGCCGACCACTTTAAACTTGCCAGCAAGGATGGCACGCACCTCTTGTAGCTTGTGCGAATTGTTGGTAGCGAAAACCAGTTTTTCCATTGATATGAGTTTAAATGCCAAAAATAGCTGAAATAAATTTCATATATTTGAAAGGATTAAAAAACCAGA
>DGOT01000156.1 GCA_002389465.1 Bacteroidales bacterium UBA4459
TTTTTCTTCCCAGTCATCCGGGAGGCTTCGGGCCGTTAATGAAAGAATTTTGGATGCAAGGTTTTTCGATTGTATCCATGGTAAAATTAGGAAACGAGCATTGTTTGTGATCAAGTGTAAATTCTTTTTTCGCTGCTCATGGTTCCATCCAATAAATTGGTCTCTTGGCGCTGTTTGCCACGCAGCTGCGCCAAAGCCAGTTAGAGCGACGAGCTGTCTACCCGCATAGATAAAATACCGTAATTGTGCGCCGGGCAATGGAGTATAACCAAGATAATGATAACGCTCAATGAACTCGTTCCATAAAGCAGAGTCGGCCTTGGTGACCATTTGGAAACGTAGCGACCGCAGCAGGTGAACGGGGCTTAATAGTAGGCTTTGCGGGTCAGTGGCAGAGGTGAACGTAATCTTCCTTACAGGCCGTTTGATACGAGTTGGTGGCGGCAACTGGATTGTGCCATCCTCATGCATACGCAGCATGGCAACTCGGCATGACATATCTTTGAGTTTGCCGTCAGGTTTCAGCCATCTATACATCTCACATACTTCTCTGGAAAGTCGCGACCGGTTAAACCCGGGATTATTTTTTATGAGATTTCGGATTTGCTCCAGCTCATCTGTCGTGAACTCTCGTCCGCTATACCGGATCATGATGTGTTCAATGGCTTGACGAGTTGCCGACGTCGCTCTTCAGTCATTTCCCAGGGGAGAAAAGGAGATAAATCTTCAGGAGCCTTTCCATGGTTTTCAGCGCAGGCTGTCAGGTATGACCTGAGCCAATGATGGTTGTTGAGACCACATAAAACCATGGTTTGGAAAACCGAGAACATCATGGCCGCCAACTGCGAACTCCAGAGACTTCCGGAACCATAAAAATTCTTGCGCCCTGTCACAGGGTTGCGGATCGATCGTTCTCCCTTGTTGTTATCCATGGGTACTTCAGGATGATCCACAAAAACAGTTAAACCTTCCCAATGGTTTTGCAGGCTTGTCAAAATTTTACACTTCACGTCTGACAGCAGGTCGAAAACAGGATCATCAGTTGGGTACGTCTCTACAAAGGCATCCCGTTCCTGAACCATTGCGGCCATTATTTGGGAAAGCTTCTCGTGCTCTTTTTTGAACGATGCAGATTGCCATTGAACAGGAAGTTTTTGATCAAACTCTTTACAACGCTGTTTGTTGATGTGGTAAAGAGTGCCGATTTTTTCCACCCAGCACAGCGACCATTCTTCCAGTTCAGGATATTTTCTAGCAGCATCCAGAAAATCACGACGGACATGAGCCCAGCAAAACGCCAGAATGATAAAGGGCAGTTGCCTTGCCATTGATTTATAGGCACTATACCGATCACAGATAACAATAATTTTTTCTTGCTCTATGTCTTTAAAGTGATCCACGGGAACGTCTGCACCGCGTCCCTGTGCAATTTGAAAAAACACAACTGATGCTGAACGACTGACCCACAACCACCAGCGGTTACCGATTTTGCCATCAACATTCTCGAAAACCTTCCAGCTGCTTTCATCATTGTGGAATCTATCTTCCGTCATCTGTTGCCGGTGAAATGCGTCATAAACAGGTTGGAACAAGGTGCTGAGTTTTTTTAACCCACCTGTAATACTGCCCGCCGAGATAGGTAGACCCTGCTCCGCATATTGATTGAGTAAGCGATTGGTCGGTTGGCTATAATGAAATTTATTTAATAAAACTGCTTCCCAGATTGAAATCCCATAGGGACTTTTTGGAATAACCTTTGCAGGCATGGGAGCTGTAACAGTGTTGGGTACTCCTGGGCAAGAACAACCCTTTTTCATACGGCTACGAATAATTATGCGCGTATGAGCTTTGACCTCGACTTCAATAATTTCCGTTTCATCGGCGCTTCCATCACAAATATAGCCTGTGCCGCATTCAGTACATTTTGGGATTTCTGAAAAATGAACAGGTTCTTCTTTACGGGGAAGATCAGGACGTTTTGTACGTCCATGTCCCTTGCTGCCTGACTGCTGCCCTCGTGGACGTTTGGAGTCCGATGTCTTTTTTTCAACTTCTTCTTTTCTTGAACCTTTTTTCTCACTTTTTTTACCAAATACCCGCTTTGTTAAATCACGGATTTTACCTTCTTGTTCCTTTATTGTCTGTTTGTATTCCTTTTCCCTTAAAAGTGCTTTTTGGTGCAGCCCTCTCCAATAACCAGCACTCCATTTAAGTTCCAGGTATTCTTTCTCAGTGATAAAAATCTGGGGAGAAGAATCCTTAACCGGCAGATTAATGATCTTTTCAATGATTTCAGAAGAGTGAAATAGAGGTTGCTTTTGACACGTAGTAGCCATGCTTGTTATTGTAACAAGCAAGTCGATTTGTGTCCCGTACTTTTTTTAAAAAAAACAAAACCGAATATTTACCCTATGCCCAAACAAGAACTTGTCATCAGCAGAGAAAGTATTCAAAAAAAAGTCCGTGAACTGGCCGAACGGATTTCCGCCGACTACAAGGGGAAAAAGTTGGTGATGATCGGCGTTTTAAA
>DGOT01000160.1 GCA_002389465.1 Bacteroidales bacterium UBA4459
TTACTTATAAATATTCTAATTTTTTTTATCTTTGGTGCAACCTTTTTAAGACTCCTATAGTCTATAAGGTGATTATCCTATTTTCATAGGCAATGGTTTTAGTTAATCTGGGAAAGAAAAGGGCAGCTCCAAAACTGCCCTTTTCACTTTTAATACTATGAGATTCGCTGAGTTACAAAGCAATAATCCTTACAAATTGTACCCTCATCGCACAATGATCGTAAATCTTTACTATTTTTGTTTTCTCTCAGCGAGCAAATACTATATAGCAGCTAATAATTATTTGGCACGAAATACAATTTTATGAGAAAAACAAACAATTTTTTAATTGCTTTGCTTATTATGTTTTTCGCACTGCAATTGCAAGCACAAGACAAGACAAGCAAACAAAAAGCGACACTTATTGTCAGATCTGAAAAAATGATCGAAGTGCCTTCGATCGCTTCGCAAATAGCCGACGGAACATTTGTACCGGCAGAAAATATAGACAAAGAATTCAATCCAAAAAGATGGGGCAAGAATACAGCCATACCGGGCAAAGGATTGCCGAAAGGTGGTGATCCCCTGAGGGAGAAACAACAACAGGTAACCAGAAATGCAGGGCGTGACCTGATACTGACCTTTGAAGCAGCCAGTTCCAGTTCAACACCAACCGACCCAACAGGTGCCGTTGGACCCAATCACTTTCTTAATTCCTGGAATACGGCTTTCCGTATCTGGGACAAATCCGGAAATCCATTAACAGCACCTGCTTCATTATCAACTATCTTTCCAGGTTCAATGGGAGATCCAATTGTTATGTACGACCGCTATGCCGATCGCTTTTTTATCAGTGAATTTTTCTCAAACGGTTTTGATATCGCGATTAGCCAGGGTCCTGACCCGGTAAATGACGGTTGGTATGTCTACCGATTCAGTACAAATACGTTCCCTGATTATCCAAAGTATTCTGTTTGGTCGGATGCATATTACATAACGGCAAATAAAGATCAGGGATCTCCAGGTACTAGCGAGGTTGTATTTGCTGTTGAAAGAGATAAAATGCTAACAGGAGACCAGTCTGCATTGATGGTTGGTTTTCCTTTGCCTGATATTGTAAATAGCGGCTTTTATAGCCCTTTGGGTTTTAATTGCAACGGAAGCACATTGCCCCCTCCGGGTGATGCCCCCATTGTATATATGCAGGACGATTCATGGTCGGGGGTTAACAACGATCATTTAAAATTATGGACCATTGACATGGATTGGACTACACCTGCCAATTCAACCATTTCAAGTCCGCAAATTATAAATACAACACCCTTTGACGGCTTGTTTGACGGAGGATCCTTCTCAAATCTGCCACAACCATCGGGAGGGGATATTGACGCATTGCAGGCAACCATTATGTATATGGCCCAGTACCGCAGGTTTCCTACGTATAATTCAGCCATATTTAATTTCGTAGTCGACTTGGACGGAAATGATGATTTTTCGGGAATCCGCTGGTACGAACTCAGGCAAGACAATGATGGTGACCCCTGGACGATTTACCAGGAAGGTACCTATGAACAGCCTGACGGACATAGTGCTTTCTGCGGCAATATGTGTATGGATGCAAGCGGAAACATTGCTATGGCATACACGATTGTAAGTTCTTCTCAATATCCTTCGTTACGTTACACAGGCAGGTACGCAAACGATCCTTCAGGAACTATGACAATAGCAGAAGGAACGATTATAGACGGTACCCAATCCGACCCGTCAACGCGTTATGGCGATTATGCACAGATGACGATTGACCCGACAGACGATGCCACTTTCTGGTCGATTGGCGAATTATTTAACAGTAATACCAGAAAAAATCAGGTTGGTGTCTGGCAAATTGCTCCTGCCGAACTCACTGCTCAATTTGCAGGCGACCCTACAACAGTTTGTACCGATGGCTCTGTTACATTTACCGAACAGTCATTGGGTACGCCCACTTCATGGAACTGGACTTTCGAAGGAGCTAGNNCCACTTCATGGAACTGGACTTTTGAAGGAGGTACGCCTGCCACTTATTCCGGGCAAACTCCCCCGCCAATTGTTTATAGCACGGTTGGCTCCTATGACGTGACTTTGGAAGTCGGTGACGGAAGTACAACGGACTTGCTCACGTTAACAAATTACATTACGGTTCAGAGTATTATAGCTGATTTCTCAGGCTCACCGACAACGGTGATTGTAGGAGGTTCGGTACAATTTGATGACCTTTCATACTGCGACCCCACTTCATGGGAATGGACCTTCTCCGGCGGGGAACCAGGTTCTTATTCGGGATCAAATCCGCCCCTGGTATCTTATAACACGGAAGGAGTATTTGATGTTTCATTGACTGTTACAAACAGTAATGGTACGGATACGGAAACAAAAACAGATTATATAAATGTGATCAATTGTTCATATTGTGAAACATCTTATTCAAACCAGTCAGACGATTGGATCTCCAACATAACCTTTAATACAATCGATAATACAACGGCAGCAGATCCTAATGGATATGGAGATTACACATCTCTTTCAACAGATGTAGAGCAAGGGCAGTTGTATACCTTGTCCGTTGAAGTGACTGTTAATGGTGGCTGGACACAACATGTATGGGCCTGGATTGACTGGAATATGAACTGTGATTTTACCGATGACGGTGAAGCATACGACCTTGGGGCAACTCCGGGAACAGAAGGTGTGCATGTGCTCTCAATGGACATAACAGTTCCTGAAGGTCTTACTCCTAACACTACAACTATGCGGGTAGCGGAAAGGTACAATTCCGACCCCGAGCCTTGTACAACAACTACCTATGGCGAAGCTGAAGATTATTCAGTGAATATTCTCTCGAACGCGGTTGCTCCGGTGGCTGATTTCGAGGCCGACAATTTATCACCAACGGTAGCAGACACAGTGCATTTTACTGACCTGTCGTCGAATGACCCGACCTCATGGAGCTGGTCGTTTGATCCGGCAACGATGGAATTTCTCGAAGGAACTTCGGCTTCTTCACAAAATCCGATCGTAAAATTTACCGATCCGGGGACTTATACGGTTGAGCTGACCGCAACCAACGCAGCCGGTTCCGATACCGAAACGAAAACAAACTATATTACGGTTTCTCAGGTAATAGCACCGGTTGCTGACTTCGAAGCAAATAACCTGACCCCGACAGTTGAAGATACGGTTGCGTTTACCGATTTATCATCAAATAATCCGACAAGTTGGGACTGGACATTTACTCCTGCTACGGTAACTTTTGCCGATGGCACGAGTAATACATCGCAAAGTCCGCTGGTAATTTTTAATGTGGCCGGATTATATATAGCTGAATTGATAGCTGCAAATGAAGGAGGCTCCGATACGGAAACTAAAACTGATTATATTGATGCCAGAGATATGTTAACAGTAAGCGTGTCGGGAATGCCCGATGAGCTTTGCGCCGGTGAAACGGTGCAATTGAATGCTGATGCTTCAGGAGGAACAGGAACGTACACTTATAGCTGGACATCGGATCCCGCAGGGTTTACGTCAGATGAACAAAATCCGGAAGTAAGCCCGGAAGTGACTACAACTTATATGGTTGAAGTGAATGACGGCGAACAGGTAACAAATGGAGAAGTGTTGATAACTGTAAACTTGTTACCCGAAATTACTCTTGGCGACTGGCCCGACACCTTATGTAATGAGGAAGAGCCCTCGGTACAGCTTACAGCTACACCTGAAGGAGGAACATTTGACGGCAATAACATAACACCCGACGGTGTATTTTCACCTGAAGAAGCTCCGCTCGGATGGAATGTGATCTCCTACACATATACAGATGAGAACGGGTGTGAAAACATAGCACAGGATTCTATATTTGTCGATCAGTGTGTGGG
>DGOT01000183.1 GCA_002389465.1 Bacteroidales bacterium UBA4459
AGAGAATGCAAACGGCTATCCGGGCGGCCATTGAAGCCGGAAAAGCGATACTGAGAATTTACGACACCGATTTCGAAATAGAAACAAAAGCAGATCACTCTCCGCTTACAACGGCTGACAAGGAGGCGCACCGGATTATTTCCGGATATCTGAAAGAAACAGGATTTCCCGTGTTGAGCGAAGAGGGGAAACAGCTTTCTTATGAAGAACGAAAAAAATGGCAGCAATTCTGGATGGTGGACCCGCTGGACGGCACGAAAGAGTTCATCCAAAAAAATGGTGAGTTCACAGTAAATATTGCTTTTATCGACAGACATAAAACCATTTCCGGGGTCATTTATGTGCCTGTCACCGATGTGCTGTACGTCGGCCTGCCCGAAGAAGGGGCTTTCAAACTGGATGGAACCCGAAATTACAACGGTACAGTGAAACAATTGAAGCAAAAAGCCATCCGCTTACCTGAAGTTAAAACAACAGAGACTTACACGGTAGTAGCCAGCCGGTCGCACCTGAACAGCGAAACATCGGCCTTTCTGGAAGAGCTCAAAAAAGAACACCGGGAGATAGATGTCGTTTCCAAAGGCAGCTCACTTAAATTATGCCTGATCGCCGAAGGGAAAGCCGATATTTATCCTAGATTTGCACCCACTTCGGAGTGGGACATTGCCGCTGGACATGCCATTGTCAATGCAGCCGGAGGGCTGGTGGTACTGGCCGAAGATCAGGAGACAGAGCTGAGGTATAACAAAGAGAATATTTTGAACCCATGGTTTATTGCGAGGAGGGAAGAGGGTTAGTTAATGGTTGCTGGTTGCTGGTTTGCTGGTTTAAATAGAAAATTGATGCAACTTAGAAAGTTATAGTGAAAAGTTACAAAGATCTCGAAATATATCAGGAGGCATTCCGGTTAGCTGTTGAAATCCATCATATGAGTCTAACATTGCCAAAATATGAATTATATGAGCAGGGAAGCCAGATAAGAAGATCCAGCAAAAGCATAAAAGACAATATTGCCGAAGGATACGGCAGAAAGAAATATAAAGATGACTTTATCAGATTTTTAACATACGCACAAAGTTCTTGTGATGAAGTAAATTCTCAACTAAGCATGATCAGTGATATTTATTTCAAGGAAGAACCGTTAATAAAATTTATGGAAGATTATGACGTTCTTGGAAAACAAATCAACAAATTCATTCAATACGTGGAAAGCAACTGGAACAAATAACCAGCAAACCAGTAACAGCAAACCAGCAACCAGCAACCAGATGACAAACAACAACATCCATACAACGTTTGACCGGATACTGGACCGCAGCGCCAAAGAGAAATTGCTGCAGCAACGGGCGCGGGTAATCTGGATGACCGGTTTGTCGGGCGCCGGAAAAACAACCATTGCCCAGCATCTCGAACTGGAATTACACAACAGAGGATACCTGACACAGGTACTCGATGGCGACAACATCCGCAGCGGTATCAACAACAACCTGGGATTTTCCGAAGAAGACCGCTACGAAAATATCCGGCGTATTGCTGAAGTGTCGAAACTACTGATGCACAGCGGCATTATTTGCATCAACAGTTTCATCAGCCCAACCGATAAAATACGGGAAATGGCCAAAAACATTATCGGAAGAGAAGACTTTATCGAAATTTTTGTGGATGCTCCGCTGGAAATATGCGAACAACGCGATGTAAAAGGACTGTACGAAAAAGCTCGCAAAGGCGAGATCAAAAATTTTACCGGAATCGATGCTCCTTTCGACAAGCCGCATGATGCCGACATTGTGCTGCCTACCGACAAACTGTCTATTCAGGAGAGCGTGGACATCTGCCTCAAACACATCGAACCGATCATTCAATACGACAAATAATGAATGTTTTTAAATTTTATCACCTGAATAAGAAATAACACATACCTAAAAAGCCATCCATTATGGATAACTACACCATAAGTAATTTAAGGGAACTGGAAGCCGAATCCATCCACATCATCCGTGAAGTAGCTGCCGAATTTGAAAATCCGGTGATGCTCTATTCCATAGGTAAAGACTCTTCGGTGATGGTACGCCTGGCCGAAAAAGCCTTCTATCCCGGAAAAGTTCCATTTCCACTGATGCACATCGATTCAAAATGGAAATTCAGCGAGATGATCGAATTTCGCAACAGCTACGCGAAAGACAACAACTGGGACCTGATCGTTTATTACAACAAAGAAGGCTTCGAATCCGGCATCGGTCCGTTTACCCATGGCAGCAAGGTGCATACTGACCAGATGAAGACCAAAGCCCTACTCGATGGGCTGAACAAATACAAATTCGATGCAGCCTTTGGCGGTGCCCGTCGTGATGAAGAGAAATCGAGGGCTAAAGAAAGAATCTATTCATTCCGTGACCGTTTCCATCAATGGGATCCGAAAAACCAGCGCCCCGAACTCTGGGACATCTTTAACGCCAAAGTACACAAAGGCGAATCGATCCGGGTGTTCCCGATCTCCAACTGGACAGAGCTTGACATCTGGCAGTACATACGCCTCGAGAACATCCCCATCGTACCTTTGTATTATGCCAAAGAACGACCCATTGTGGATATTGACGGTAACTTAATCATGGTGGACGACGACCGTATGCCGGAAGAACTGAGAAAAAAAGCTGAAATGCGCATGGTGCGGTTCAGAACCCTCGGATGTTACCCACTTACAGGAGCTATAGAATCGGAAGCTGACACCATTGAAAAGATCGTGGAAGAGATGATGACCGTCACCAAATCGGAACGTACTACCCGCGTAATCGACTTCGACCAGGAAGCCAGTATGGAACAGAAGAAAAGAGAAGGGTATTTTTAGTT
>DGOT01000131.1 GCA_002389465.1 Bacteroidales bacterium UBA4459
ACTTTCCTATGCCAAAGGCGATGATAACCCCAAAAGCATCCCACTGCTGAAAGAAACGTTTGCTACCGGTAAGGCGTTTAATGTAAGCACTTATGCCATTCTGATCATTTTGGTTGTGCTGTACTCTGTGTTTTGGTAACCAATAAGCAAAATATATTTTTGGAATGCACGTAAAAATTTGAAAAGATTGTTCTGAGTAAATTGGATAAATGAAAAAAGGCTATACTTCAGAAAGAATGTAACCCTTTGTAATTCATTGTGGAGCATNNATATCGGAATCGAACCGATGACCTCTTGACTGCCAGTCAAACGCTCTAGCCAACTGAGCTAATGCCCCAACGAGGCTGCAAATGTATAAACTTTTAAATAAATGATACATTTGTTGTAATGATTTTTTAAAGATATGAAGCGTTTATTTGTTGCCATAAAAATTCATCCGTCGCCCGAACTGCTTCAGGTTTATTACGGTTTGAAAAAAGACCTGGCACTCGAAAAGATCAAATGGGTGGAGGAGAACAACTTTCATCTTACACTAAAATTTTTGGGAAGCACGTACACGTCGCTTATGGATGGAATTGATACTGCTTTAAAAAATGTTTCGTTACACACACGTTCTTTTGAAATACGCATGCAGGATCCGGGTATTTTTGGCAGCAGGTATGATCCCAGAGTGATATGGCTTGGAATTGAAAATAATACGCAGCTTGCTGAATTTGCTAACAATGTACTAATTGAACTTGATCAGGTGGGTTTTCCGCGCGACCGCCAGAATTTTGTACCCCATCTTACTATCGGAAGAATGAAGCATATTCATAACAAAAAGCACTTAAAAAATGTTATTGATAAACATAAGGGAAACCTCATACATCAGGAGCCGGTTAACGAATTTTATCTGTACGAAAGCATATTAACACGCAAGGGCCCTGTTTACAAAGTTTTAAAAGAATACAGCCTGACATAATGAAAACAAAAAAGTGAATCTTCCGTATAATCGATAATAATTTAGGTTTTGCACAACAATTACAGGCATACACAAGTTATTAGTAAGAATTTTTTTACTTTAGCGCATCATATAAAGATGAGGGTGAGACGTCTATTCTTATACATATTGTTGGTTGTAAATCTGTTGTTTACATCAGGTATGTTTGCGCAACAGCTACCGGTGTTTACAAACTATAAATACAGCCTCATGTATTCAAATCCTGCCTTTGCAGGTATGAGTGAAGGCATTTGCGTTAATGGTTTAATGCGGCAGCAGTGGGCGGGTTTTGAAGATGCCGATGGTAACAAAGTAGCACCCCAGGACTTCCTGATCACTGTTGATTCTCCGATTAAGGTTCTTCACGGAGGTATTGGTGGTTCTGTGATTCAGGATAAACTTGGCTTCGAAAGTAACATAGGTGTACATATTGCTTATTCATTTCACGCCAATCTTTCTTTTGCCACTCTGGGTGTCGGCGCCGGATTTAACCTCACAAACCGGTCCATCGACTTTTCGAAATTCAAGCCATTGATTGAAGGCGACCCGGCTTTATTAACATCGGAGACCAGCGATATGCTGTTTGATGCGAATTTCGGTTTGTTTTTGAGTTCGTCCGACAGATATTTTGTCGGTGTATCGGTTGTCAATTTGTTGGAATCTCATGGGAAAAACCTGGGAGCAGGTGATAATGTAATTCAGTATAAAACCGACAGGACATTTTTTGTCACAGGAGGGTATACCTTTTACTTACCAAGAAGTCCCAAATTTGATATTGAATTAACGGGCATGATCCAGAGCGATTTTGCTTCTACACAATATAATGTAACAGGTGTCGTTAAATACAATAGCCGCTTTTGGGGTGGAGTTAATTACCGCTTTCAGGAATCGGTGGGCGTTCTGGTAGGTTTTAGAGTGAAGGATTTTCGTATAGGATACTCTTATGATGTGAATATCATGGGGTTAGGCGTGCCGGGAAGTCATGAAGTTGTTTTGAATTATTGTTTTAGAATAAAAGGAGATAAATCAAAAACCAGTTATAAAAATACGCGTTACTTGTAAAAATAAACAGACGGAGCCTTATAAAAAAGAAATCTTACTGTATAATTTTTTACTTTTGGTGGTTTTTATAATACCTTTTAGAAGAATTAGCAAAAAATCAATTATGATAATGAAAAGACTAATCTTATTTTTGTCTGTCGTAGTTTTCCTCAGCAGTTGTGGCAACTCTGGTAATGGAGAACTTGTTGGCACACGGCAAAAATCGAAACCTTTCTATCAACCTGATCCATATGGCATGGCCTTCGTGCCTCAGGGGAGTTTTATTATGGGTGGAGGTAACGAAGACGTTACACACAGTTATTTGACACAACCCAAAACTGTTTCCGTTGCTGCGTTTTATATGGATGAAACAGAAATTACCAATGACGAATACAGACAATTTGTCTATTGGGTGAGAGATTCGATTGCCAGAACGATTTTAGGCGATGTGAAGCCTGAAGATTACCTGATAGAGGAAAATCCGAAGACAGGTGAAGTTTATGACCCGCCGTATCTGAACTGGAAAACCGAGATTGACTGGAACAGCGAAGATCAGGATGTAAGAGACGCTTTGGAGGAAATGTATTTGCCTGTTCATGAACGGTATTTCCGTAGAAAAGAAATAGACACACGAAAATTGATGTACGAATACTACTGGGTTGATTTGCATGCAGCAGCAAAAAAAGATTTTTCTGAAACAGGAGATTACAGGAATGCCGGTCTGGCCAACAGACCTCAGGGCCTGCGCGACCGCTCGGTATATGTGCGTAAAGAAACAATTTCGGTTTATCCCGACACTTTGTGCTGGATACATGATTATACTTATTCATTCAACGACCCTTTAACAAAACAATATTTCTGGCATCCTGCCTACGACCATTATCCGGTAGTTGGCGTTAACTGGAAACAGGCACGGGCTTTTTGTATTTGGAGAACAGAGCTGTTAAACAGTTATCTGCAAGCCAAAAAAGGAGAAACATCACTTGCCGAGTTCAGGCTTCCTACAGAAGCGGAATGGGAATGGGCTGCCTTGGGCGGATATTCACTTAACCCATATCCATGGGGAGGTCCTTATACCAGAAATGAAAAAGGCTGTTTCCTGGCAAACTTCAAACCTTTGCGTGGAAATTATATTGCCGATGGTGGTTTACGCACCATCATCGTAGGCCACTTCCCTGAAAATGATTGGGGACTCTATGACATGGCCGGAAATGTAGCGGAGTGGACACTAAGTGCTTTTGATCCGTTATCATACAATTTTACCTGGGACATGAACCCTAACTACACTTATAACTCAAAAGAAGATGATCCGCCGGTAATGAAAAGGAAAGTTGTCCGTGGTGGTTCCTGGAAAGATATCGCTTACTATATCCAGCTTACTACCAGAGCTTACGAATATGAAGATTCTACAAAGTCGTATATTGGCTTCCGGACAGTTCAGCCCTTCCTGGGCAGAAATAAAGGAGACAACCCAAACAAAGCATCACGCGTTTACAATTAGAAAAATATAAAACAGAACAATTAATTAAGAAAAAAAATTATCATGGGCTTTTTTGATTTTACAAGAACAAGAAATTACAAGAATTTTATGGCCAAAGTTTATGGCCTCGGAGCATCAGTAGTATTAATTGGTGCCATGTTTAAAATTAACCACTATCCAGGAGCGGATTTAATGCTTATTATCGGACTTGGTACCGAAGCAATTATCTTCTTTTTCTCTGCGTGGGAACCGCCATTTGTTGAGCCTGACTGGAGTTTGGTATATCCGGAACTGGGTGGCATGTATCACAATGTAGGAGATCAGAGTTTAAAGAAGCGAAAGTCGCCGACAGAAAAGCTGGACGAAATGTTTGAAGAAGCAAAAATAGACCAGGATGTGATTGAAAAACTCGGTGAGGGGATGGAAAAATTGTCGGAAAATGCACAGCAATTGGGAAAATTGTCTGATGCAAGTATTGTAACCGACGAGTTTACTGACAATCTTTCTGCAGCAAGTTCTTCGGCAAAACAGTTTGGCGATGCAGTAGCAAAAGATGTGGACGCAACAAACGAATACGAAGAAAGCCTTAAATCGGTAAAAGAAGGAGCTTCTTCGCTGGCCACAGCGTACACTGAGGCGACCGATATTCTCAAAGGTGATATGAACACGACTGAACAATTTGCCAATACGGTTAAAGGAGCATCTGAGTCAGCACAAAGCCTTGCCAATAGTTATGCCAGGTCGGCAGAAATTCTTGAAAAATCAGTTTCCGCCCTTGATTTCACCGCTCTTGAAGGGGATGCATATAATCAGCAGTTGCGAAAAATAGCTGAAAATTTAGCTGCGCTAAATGCCATCTACGAAATACAATTACAGGGAACTAACCAAACTGTTGAATCAACGGACAAACTTCAGGTAACATTGAAAACATTCCTTGAAAAACTGGAACAGTCAACCGCTTCAACATCACAATTTACCGAACAGATGGCAACATTATCCGGCAAGATGAGTTCACTTAACAAAGTCTATGGTAA
>DGOT01000149.1 GCA_002389465.1 Bacteroidales bacterium UBA4459
ATTGTTAAATGAAAACTGTGATGCTGCTAATGTCGTATATGAGCCGTCGGCAGTTGTCCCGGCCCGCGAATACAACAGCCGGTAGAGATCATAAATTTCAGTAGCCGTGCCTACTGTCGATCTGGGGTTTTTCCGAAACGGGCTTTGGCGGATCGCGATGGCAGGAGTGAGCCCGGAACAGTGCTCAAGTTCGGCTTTTTTTACTTTGCTCATCATTCTCCGTGCATAAGTTGACAGGCTTTCGGTAAACCGGTTTCTGCTTTCGGCATAAATGGTGTCAAATGCCAGCGATGATTTGCCGCTCCCTGAAATACCGGTGATTACCGTTGTTTTGTTTAATGGAATGCGTACATCAATATTTTTAAGGTTATTAGTACTGATCCCTTTGAATTCGATATCGTTCCGTTTTTTTACAGGCGGATTATGAGTTGCTAAGGAAATGTCCTGATCAAACAGGGCCTTTAAGGCATTTCCTGTATGGGAGTGCGTACACTGCATAATTTTCTTAAGATCTCCCTGCACAACAAGCTGTCCTCCCTTTTCGCCGCCTTCCGGCCCAAGGTCAATAATGTGGTCAGCCTCTTTGATGATATCCACATCATGTTCAATCACGATAACCGTATTATCGTTGTCAACAATAGTGTGGAGCGCATCAAGCAAATACCTGATGTCAGCCTTGTGTAAGCCAACCGTAGGTTCATCAAGAATGTAGAGGTTGTGGCCTTTGGATGTTTTGTACAGTTCTGATGCCAGCTTTACTCTCTGAGCTTCTCCTCCGGAGAGTGTTGTTGAGGGCTGCCCGAGTTTTAAATACCCCACATCCAGATGTATCAGCTGATCCAATATTCTGGTGACTTTAGTTTCTCCTTCAAAGAAAGTTTCCGCTTCTTCAACCGATAAGTCCAGCACCTCATAGATGTTTTTGCCCCTGTAGCGGATTTCAAGGGTTTCTTCGTTAAAACGTTTGCCTTTACAATCCTCACACACGATCTCCACATCGCCGAGGAAATGCATGCCCAGATGTATCCTTCCTGCCCCCTGGCAGGTTTCACAGCGGCCCCCCTGATTGTTAAAAGAAAAACGTCCTTTTTTGTAACCTCTTTTTTTCGACTCCGGAAGATCAGCAAAGATGTCCCTGATATGTGCAAACATATCCGTATAAGTGGCTGGGTTGCTTCGTGGTGTTCGTCCGATAGGCGACTGGTCAATGGCTATGATCCGGCTGATAGGTTTGCTGCTTTCGATGCCTTTGCAATGCGTGTCGAAATCTTGGCTTTTTAAATACGTGGCAAGCACTTCGTGTACGAGTGTTGATTTTCCGGCACCGGAAACACCGGTAACTACATTAAAAGCATTAAGTCTGAATGCGACATCAATATTCTTCAGATTGTTTTTGGAAGCACCCCGAACATGAAGGCTTCCCTTTCCGGGTCGGGTACTATCCGGAGGTGACCATACAGAAGCCTCGGATATGGTTTTGGTAGTCAGGCTTTTGGGGAATTTACCCTTGTTGTTTAACAGCGAAGAGGCATCCCCTTGGTAGATGACTTCGCCGCCATGAATTCCTGCTTTCGGGCCGATGTCGATTAAATAATCTGCCGATTTTATGGTTTCCTCATCGTGTTCCACCACCAATAAGGTATTACCGTTGTCGCGCAGGGATCTCAATACCTTTAAAAGCTTTTTATTATCCCTCGGATGCAAGCCTATGGATGGCTCGTCCAGAATATACAGTATACCCTGAAGCCCGCTGCCTACTTGTGAGGCAAGCCTTATTCGTTGTGCCTCACCTCCTGATAATGTTGTTGATTCCCTGGAAAGGCTCAGATAGTCCAGTCCCAGCAAATGAAGATATTCCAGCCGCTTTAATACATGGTCCAAAATATGCCCGGTAAGCTCATTATCCGAAACAGAGCCTGCCAGATCTTTAAGATAATCATTCAAATCGGATAATGGGAGATCGCTTAACGCACAAATGCTTTTTTCATTGATAAAAACAGACCGCGCTTCCTCTCTGAGCCTGCTGCCATTACAGGCATTACATGTAAATGAACTGGCAAAGCGCAGTATGTTATCATTGCGGTCTCTTCGGAGAATTTCTTCCATGATTGGGATCATGCCCTTATAAAAAGCTTCTTCCCGGGGTTTTGCCGTGATGCCTTTCCACTTCAAACGGGATTCGAGCGAGTGCTTGCCAAAGAGGATTTTAATCCGGTTGCTGCCGTACATAATGACTTTCTGCTGCTCTTTACTTAAATCTTTCCAGGGGATGTCGATGGAAAAACCATGAGCCCGGCAAACCTTGTCTAGTTCGTCTACCCTTACCTGCGAATAGACAATGTACCCGTTAGGCGTGGTTGGTACCAGCGCACCTTCACGGAGGGTCTTGTTCTCATCGGCAATCAATTTCGCCTGATCAATCTGCTCGGTAACACCAAGCCCGTTGCATTGAGGGCAAGCACCGTATTTTGAGTTAAATGAGAATAATTTGGCCAGGATTTCGGGATGCTCAGTTCCACAATTTTTACAGCGCCCTGATTGTTGGTTTTTGATGATGCTGTTACAATGCGTACAATGAACTGTACCCGTGCGAGCATATAACAGCCGGAGGTAATCATAGATACCGGACATGGTGCCCACCGTTGACCTGGGATTGGCAACAACAGTTTTCTGATTGATGGCCAATGCAGGCTGCAAGCCCTTTATTTCCTTAACTTCCGGTTTTTCTAATTTACCCAGATATTGTCGGGAATACGCTGAAAAAGATTCTAAAAACCGTCGCTGACTTTCTTTAAAAATTACATTATAAGCAAGGGATGATTTACCCGATCCGGATACTCCCGTAATTACTGTTAAGGCATTATGAGGGATGTCAACGCTGACGTGTTGCAGGTTGTGTTCTGAAGCTTCGACTACTTGCAGCGTGTTATTTTTTGATTTGCTCATAAAT
>DGOT01000282.1 GCA_002389465.1 Bacteroidales bacterium UBA4459
TTCATTGTTGCTTGGTGCCCAACAAAAAGGTTCTAACGATCTGTACATTGATCCTGAATACGCTCCCCATTTTCAGCCACCATTTGACAAACCAGGCCACACGATTGAAGATTTCACCGGTGATGCCACTTCTATCTTCAATACCTATGATTTTGGTATGAACCTGTACTTAGGCGGGATTGTGCAGTTTAGCCCGCACTGGGGGCTTACGGTCACCCCCGGTTTTGCCTTCAGCTTCACAAATCTTTATTATCAGCCTGAAGTAGAAGCAAAATGGACCCAGATATTCCGTCTGAAAGCAGGCATCGTTTATACACTTGACAGGAAGAGATAAATCCGGAAGATAAAATAAAAAAATCTACTCTCACAGGGCAGGTTTTACAAAAATGAATCAACCTATCAATCAAAATCTCTTTTCAGAAACTGCACCCGTTCAAACGAAGCATCTATTTTTTGCGTAGTTAACGCCTTACCCCGGAAACTCTCGATGCTATCAAAATGATGTTTCTCCATCCAGCTTTTCAGGTCGCTCAAAATCGTTTCAATATACGGAATGCCTTTCAAGTACAAAGCGCTGCACAGTTGCACGGCATCGGCTCCAGCCAATATCTGTTTCACAACTCCTTTATAATCATGCACTCCTGTTGATGCTGCAACATCACAGCCGATATTATTTCCTTTCAGTAGCCCGATCCATCTCAGTGGAATATGCAGCTCATCGGAAGACGACATATGGTTTTCGGAGCCTACTTTCATCGTATCAATATCGATATCAGGGCGAAAATACCTGTTGAACAACACCAGACCGTCGGCACCTTCGGTTACCAGATTTCTGGCAACAGTACACAAGTTGGTGAAATAATAACCCAGTTTTATCGAAACCGGAATAGTCACTTCTTTCTTTACACTTTTCAGGATATCATAATACACTTGCTCTATCTCCCCACACTTCACTGATGCATTAAAAGGGAAGAGAGCGATATTCAATTCAAGAGCATCGGCGCCTGCCTGTTCAATAGCCGAGGCAAATTTGGGCCAGTCCTCATCAGTTGTGCAATTGATACTGCTGATAACAGGCACATCGGCATATTTTTTTGCCGCTTCAACAAATTTCAGGTAGCTGCTCAACCTTTCTTCAAGCGAGAGTCCAACGATTTTCTCTTTGGCTTCGGTAAACCAATAATAATACTCGCTGGCAGAGCCCATGCTGGCTTTCGATTCAGCTTCCAACCTTATCTGCTCTTCAAACAACGATTTCAGTACAATAGCACCGATACCGCTGTTTACACACTGGATGATCGTATCTAAATCGCCTGTCAGCCTCGAACTGCTTGCTATTAGCGGGTTTCTCAATTCAAGACCCAGGTAGGATGTGTTTAAATTCATTCGCGCAGCATACTAATTGGCAAGTTATCTTTAATGTAAGCCCACCCGGCCAGCTTTCTTGTTAAGAACTGGAATGCCTGCTCCAGGTTTAACTTGGCATTGTCCGATAACCCTTCTTTTAATTCCCATTCATAACCTTTGATACCCAGAACATACGTTTCTGGTTTTTTTCCAAAAAGCTTGTCGCACAAGTGCAATACGTAAGCCGGCGAAACAGCATGCATGGTAAACTCCACCTGGGCTTCGTCAGGTTCCACCGTATCAAACTTGTATTCGTGGATGTCTTCCTGAGTTGCATCAACAAATACAACAATCTCCCATTCCGACATCTTTTCGGCATCTTCAATGTTGAGTTGGTAATTACTCTCGGTTTGCATACACTTCAAACCATGCTCAATAATCCATTCTTCTACTTTTTTAGCCATTTCAGTACCAAGGCCGTCGTCTTGCCTGCCCGGGTTTCCATAGCCATAGATCAGCACTCTTTTTGGTATTTTCATCTTATTTAGTTTTTATATGATCACAAACCTTCAGTGGTTTGAAAACTTTTACTAAGTTATTTATTTTTTTGATCGATCACCTCATTTTTTGCATTAATGAGTGTAACTTCCAGCGGCATCTTGCCCAAAGCATGTGTGGCACAGCTCAGGCAGGGGTCGTACGCCCTGATGGCTACTTCAACAGCGTTCATCATCGGTTCTGTTATTACCTCCTGACCGTTCATGAATGATTTAGCTGTCAGGTTCACCGCTGTATTCATGGGCTCATTGTTGTTGGTAGTAGAAACAATAAGGTTGGCCTTTACAATCTGGTCGTCATCATTAATCTCATAATGATGAAACAAGGTGCCTCTCGGGGCTTCGAGCACACCAATACCTTTATGTTTCTTTTCACCTTTTACAACCAAATCCTCGTTCTGAAGGTCAGGGTCGTTCAGTAGAACCTTGATCATCTCAGCGCAATGGAGCACTTCGATAAGCCTGGCCCAGTGATAATGCAGGCTCATGCCATTGGGTTTCCCATTCGTATATGCCTTGAATTCTTCAAATTCTTTCTGTGCCAGAGGCGACGGTATGAAGTCGCACACATTCAAACGTGCCAGCGGACCTACTCTGTACCATCCTTTGTCGGTTCCCAGATCTTTCAGGTATGGAAACTTCATGTAACTCCACGACCTCACTTCCTCTTCAATGTATTTATCATAATCCTGGTAGTCCACATCGTGCAGAATCCTTTTTCCGTCATTGTCAACAGCGCGTAAAACACCATGATAAATATCGAAGGCGCCGTCTTCGCGCACCATACTTAGGTGGTTGGACGGGTAAGCTGCAAATGTATCAACCATAGCCTTGTTGTTCCTGTGGTAATCTTTAAAGAACTCCAGTGCAGCCACCGACCACTCAATCATTTTGTCGGCATTCAGCGGATCTGGTCCGCTCAACAGTTCATCGCGTTCGGCAATGCTGAGGTTTTTATTTATTCCGCCCGGTATAGCTCCGGTACCGTGAATCTTTTTACCGGCAGTTTTTGCAATGATCTCTTGTCCGTATTTCCGCATCATCACACCCTGCACCGCCAGATCGCGGTTAGCCTGGGCAACTCCTATGATATTCCTTAATGCAGGGTCTCCGTCAATTCCAAATAAAAAGTCGGGCGAGCTCAGGTGAAAGAAATGCAATACGTGCGACTGGAAAAACTGTCCGTAATGCATCAGTCGGCGCATTTTCTCGCCAACGGCAGTCAATCCGTGTCCGGTTCCTGCTCCTACAATAACATCCAATGCTTTAGCCGCAGCCAAATGGTGACTTACAGGACATATTCCGCAGAGGCGCTGAACCAAAACGGGAGCCTCCCAATAAGGACGACCCTGGATGAATCGCTCGAAACCTCTGAACTCAACAATATGTAAACGGGTATCATGGACATTTCCGAAGTCGTCCATCATAATGGTCACCTTTCCGTGTCCTTCCACTCTGGTAACCGGTTCTATCGTGATTTTTTTCGGCATAATTCAATATCTTATCAAAAATTAATACTAATCAAACTTAACAACTTCGTACGGCAGATCCATTTCCTTACCTGTGATCAACGCAACCAGTGCATCCCATATCAGGTCAGCTCTTGGCGGGCAACCAGGCAGAAAGTAATCGATCTTAACGATCTCGTGGCATGGATACACATTATCCAGCAACATGGGTAATTCGGGATCATTCGGTAAGATCTTTTTTGAATTTAACTGCACCGTTGGCCCATCAATATAAGCTTCCTGAATACACTCCTCGATCGGTATGCCATTCCTTAAAGCGGGTAACCCGCCCATAATGGCACATTCACCTAAAGAAATAAGGATGTCACAATTTTCTCTGAAATATTTTAACACTTCCACATTCTCGCTGTTGCAGCATCCCCCTTCAATGATTCCGATATCAACACGTTTGGTGAATTTCTTTATGTCGTCAATAGGCGATTTATTAAATTCAACCAGTTCAATCAGGTCGAGAATGCGCTCGTCTATATCAAGTACCGACATATGACACCCGAAACATCCTGCCAAAGACGTGGTTGCTATTACTTTTTTTACCATTTTTTTTTGATTAATCGTTAAACTTCAATTTCACTTCCAATGGGTTTCGTATCGTATTTCCGTGTGCCTATCGGCTGGTTATATCCGATCTCTTTACGGAGGATAGATCCTACCGGACAATTTTCCATAGCCAATTGAGCTATTTCATCTGTCATTGTTTTTGCCATTTCCTCGTCCAAAATAACTTCCAGTTTATTCCCCCTGTTTTTATAGGCGAAATATTTTCTTCCTTTTTCGTCTTCAATTGTCTTAATGCATCGCTTACACGCAATACAACGGTTCTGGTCTTTTACAATTTTCGGGCTGCTGGCATCAACACCTTTTTGGGGAAATAAAAACGGAAACCTCGGAACCATCATCTGGTACCTGTATGCCAGTGCCTGTAATTCGCAATTGCCGCTCTTTTCGCATGCCGGGCAGAAGTGATTACCACTTACAAACAACAACTCAATGATGCTTTTTCGGATATCATTAATTTCCTCGGTATTGTTTTCCACTTCCATACCATCAGCTACAGGAGTTGTACACGCTGTCATAAACTTATTGTTTATTTTAATGGTACACATCCTGCAACAACCTTTGGGTTTGACACCTGAGAAGTTACATAAAGTAGGTATG
>DGOT01000161.1 GCA_002389465.1 Bacteroidales bacterium UBA4459
GCGCGAATTGTATCATAATTGAAAAATAGAATTGAAAATATTTAATAAAATACTGATAGCGAACAGGGGCGAGATAGCCGTGCGCATCATGCGGACAGCCAAAGAAATGGGTATTAAAACCGTGGCTGTTTATTCGGCGGTAGATAAAGATTCGCTGCATGTGCAGAAAGCGGACGAAGCCTGGTGCATCGGACAACAGGAGCTGAGCGAGACCTACCTGAATATTGATAAAATCATTGAAGTGGCCTCCCATGCCGGATGCGATGCTATTCATCCCGGATACGGCTTCCTGGCTGAAAACCCGAAATTTGTGGAAGCCTGTGAGAAAGCAGGCATCACCTTTATCGGCCCCGGCACGCAACCTATCCAGCTGATGGGGAATAAAATACAAGCCCGGAAATTTGCTAAAGAACTGGGTGTGCCCATCACCGATGGCATAACGGGAAGTCCGAAACAATTATTAAAAAATGCACACACAATTCCGTTACCCATCCTGGTGAAGGCAGCGGCAGGAGGAGGCGGGAAAGGCATGCGTATCGTACACCATCTTGACGATTTAGAACAGGTACTGGAAGCCACCAGCCGCGAGGCAAAGAATTATTTTGGTGATGGTAGTATTTATATCGAACAGTACATCGAAGAGCCACGCCATATTGAGTTCCAGGTAATCGGCGACAATTTCGGCAACGTAGTACATCTGTTTGAAAGGGAATGTACTATCCAGCGCCGGTATCAGAAAATTATCGAAGAATCGCCTTCGCCAACCCTTACGCCGGAAATCCGGAAAGAAATGGGCGAGGCCGCCGTAGCCATCGCCAAAAAAACGGGCTATAACAGTGCCGGCACTGTAGAGTTTCTGGTGGACAAAAACCTTCGGTTTTACTTCCTCGAAATGAACACCCGCATTCAGGTGGAACATCCGGTTACGGAAATGGTTACAGGTGTCGACTTAATTGCTGAGCAGATATCAGTGGCCGCCGGCAATAAACTCAGCCTGAAACAAAAAGACCTTTTCCAAAGAGGCCACGCCATCGAATGCAGGATCTATGCCGAAGATCCCGAAAACGATTTTATGCCTTCGCCGGGCACTATGACTTACTACCGGCAGCCCAAAGGCGAGAATATCCGCGTTGATTCGGGCATTGAAAAAGCCGTTACCATCCACAGTTTTTTCGATCCAATGATCAGTAAAATGGTAGTGTGGGGTGCTACCCGCAAAGAAGCCATCGAAAACAGCATCGGCGCATTGGAAGATTATGTGATCCACGGTATCCGGACAAACATCAGTTACCTGTCCGAAGTGTTGCAACATAAAGCTTTTATAAAAAATCAAATTTCTACCAAATTTTGCGATGAGCACAGCAATGAGCTACTCAAAGCTATAAAAGAGGCACACAAACAGGTACCCGGCGAATTACCGGTACTCGTGATGACTTTACATGCGTTAAACCTTTCGCAATTCAGCAAAGCCGGCAATATCTGGGAGCAGATCGGGTATTGGCGGCATCAGATCGTTCTTTCGTTTTCTGACAACGAAGAAACAACATCTGTCCGTTTGGTATACCGCAACGGAAAAGAGTATACTTTTACCATGGGTAAGGAAGAATACCAGATCATCCTGATGGATGCTGACAAAAACAGCATACAGGTAAGTTTTAACGGAAAGTCTTACACGGCATATCTGTCAGCCGATAGCAAAGGGATACATTACATTACCGTAGATGGTGCTACTTTTAAGTACAAACGCAACGACATACTCGACAGTTCGGAGGTAGCGGCATCGGCAGGCAGCAGTGATAATGGAAATAATCTTTTCGCCCCTATGCCGGGTAAAGTAATCAAGATCAACGTGAAGGAGGGAGAAGAAGTGAAGAGAGGCGCGATCCTGCTCGTGGTTGAAGCCATGAAAATGGAAAACAACATCGTAGCAGCCAGCAATTCGATAGTGGAAAAAATAAATGTTGCAGAAGGGGAAATGGTAGATACGGACAAGCAACTTGTTTTATTAGGTAACACAAAAAAATAACATCTATGGATTTTGAGCTTAGTGATGAACAGAAACTGATCAGGGAGACGGTACGCGATTTTGCCGAGCGCGAGATAAAACCAAAGGCTAAAGAGTTGGACGAGAAAGGGGAATTCTCTATTGACCTCACGAAGAAAATAGGAGAATTAGGTTTGTTCGGTATGAACCTTCCCGAAAAATACGGCGGACAGGGACTCGATACTTTGTCATACATAATTGCCGTGGAAGAACTTGCCCGTGTTGACGGCTCGCATGCGGCTACC
Organism: Bacteroidales bacterium UBA4459; assembly: GCA_002389465.1. GTDB lineage: Bacteria > Bacteroidota > Bacteroidia > Bacteroidales > F082 > UBA4459. Next base: position 2,290 of record DGOT01000161.1, read on the forward strand.
CTGGCAGCGCACAATTCCCTGGGAATTTATCCATTATATGGTTACGGCACCGAAGAGCAAAAAATGAACTACCTACCGCAACTGTGTACCGGCGAGGCTCTATGGAGTTTCGGGCTGACAGAACCGGGTGCGGGATCTGATTCACGAGGATCGAAAACCACTGCTGTTCTGGACAACAATGAGTGGGTAATCAACGGATCTAAAATATTCATTACCAACGGTTCGTCAGAGTTATCAAAAGGCTCCACGGTTCAGGCAGTTTCCGGAACCAGGGATGGGAGAAAAGTATTTACAACCATTTTGGTGGAGAAAGATACGCCGGGTTTTACAGCAAAAACGATGCACGGAAAAATGATGTGGCGTGCTTCCAATACTTCCGAACTCTATTTTGACGATTGCCGTGTTCCGAAAGAAAATCTTCTTGGAGAAGTGGGCAAAGGATCAAAGATTATGCTTTCCACCCTCGACGGCGGACGGCTTTCCATCGCCGCCATGGGACTGGGATTAGCCCAGGGAGCTTTTGAAATGGCGCTGGCTTATGCCAACGAGCGGAAACAATTTGGCAAACTCATCTCCAAGTTTCAGGTAAATGCCTTCAAACTGGCAGACATGGCCACAAAAATCGAACTGGGACGAAACCTTTTATATAAAGCCTGCTGGTTGAAAGACAACAACAAACCGTTCACCAAAGAAGCGGCCATGTCGAAACTTTACTGCTCTGAAATAGCCAAAGAGGTTGCTGATGAAGCCGTTCAGCTACACGGCGGCTATGGGCTGATGAAAGATTACGATGTGGAACGTTTTTACCGGGATCAGCGCCTACTTCAGGTTGGGGAAGGCACTTCCGAAATCCAGCGTCTTGTCATATCAAGGAAGATTGGCTGTTAAACCGAATAAATCACTGCAAACAAAAGAAACATGAGTCATCAATTGCTTTGGGAACCGACCGACGAGTATAAAAAAAGCTCGAATATGTATACGTTCCTGACCCGGATTGCTGAAAAATACAACTTACGGGACAACGAGTATTACACTGTTCATAAGTGGAGTGTTGAACATATCACAGATTTTTGGGCAGAAATATGGGATTTTTGTAACATAAAACATTCCCAGACCTATGAGCAAGTTGTTGACGACCCAAAAAAAATGCCGGGTGCTAAATGGTTTACCGGGTCCCGTCTGAATTTTGCCGAAAACCTGCTGAGTCGCAAAGACGATCATCCGGCTATGATCTTTTGGGGCGAGGATGTAATACGGAAGCAACTGACTTATGCCGAATTATACGAGCAGGTGCGCCTGGCAGCGGCAGGTTTGAAACGTCTGGGTGTGGAAAAAGGCGACCGCGTAGCAGCCTTTATGCCGAATATGCCCGAGACCATCATTATGATGCTGGCGGCAACTTCTATGGGAGCTATCTGGTCTTCCTCGTCACCTGACTTCGGTATTAAAGGCGTCCTCGACCGCTTCAGCCAGATTGAGCCGAAAGTGATTCTCGCCGCTGATGGTTATTTCTATAAAGGGAAAGTGTTCGATTCGCAGGAAAAGTTAAAAGGTATTCTAAGCTCTTTACCCTCTGTGAAAAGCGTAGTCATGGTGAATTATACGGGAAATCTGGATGTAAACTCCATACCTCAGGCCATTACATGGAAAGAACTTACTGCTCCCAGCGAAGAACCCCTGTCCTTCGAGCAACTGCCTTTCGACCATCCGTTGTACATCATGTATTCGTCGGGCACAACGGGCCTTCCGAAAAGCATCGTGCATTCGGCAGGCGGCACCTTGAT
>DGOT01000056.1 GCA_002389465.1 Bacteroidales bacterium UBA4459
GACTTCTATCTCCTGGTTGCTTCCTCTTGAGTTAACTCCCGATGGATTGAATATTATAAAAATACATTACGATAACATCATCGCACCTCACCGGACAAGTGAGGAATACGGTATTGAAGATGCACGCATTTCCCTTATTGATGGAAAATATTACATGACTACCTGCACAGTAAGCGCTGAAAGGCATGCTACTTCTCTTTATTCAAGTGAAGATGGTTTAAATTACTTGTTTGAAGGCATCATTCTCGATCATCAAAACAAGGATATGCTCCTTTTTGAAGGCAAAGTGGGCAATAAATATTATGCACTGACCCGCCCGTTGGGATCTTTGTATTTCCAGACAGGAAAAGATTCGAAATTTCTTCCTGGCCCGAACATTAACCTGGCCACTTCACCCGATCTGTTGCATTGGAAACCAACCGATGACCCATTACTCCGTCCGAAAAAAGGTAACTTGAATATTAACAGGATAGGAGGCGGAACACCACCGATCCTCACCGATAAAGGTTGGTTGATTTTGTATCATGCAGTGGAAGCCAGTGGCACAGTAGGGATTTACAGGACATACTGGGCATTGCTGGACAAAGAAAACCCATCAAAAGTAATTTGGATTGAAGATGTATTCCCTTTGTTGGAAGCATGTCCATTGTTAACTGATAACTTGACCGAATCCATCTATTTAAATGATGTGGTTTTTACAACGGGGATTATTGATGCCGGAGATCATTATATCGTTGCATCCGGTGAAATCGATTTAGCTTGCCGGATAACACATATTCCTAAAGAGTTTTTTAATTTAAAGACCTAAGACTTGGATAAATTATTAAATAAAACAACGATTCTCTCCCCTTTGGGGAACCTGCCTGTCGGCAAGGTAGGGATGCTAAAGGCAGAGGGATCAACTTACATTTAAAATATGGCAGAAGTTAGATTAAATAATATTGCGAAGAGCTATGATGGTAAAACCATGATCGTCGAGGATGTTAGTTTTAAAATTCATGACACTGAATTCCTTGTACTGGTTGGACCGTCTGGTTGCGGAAAAAGTACCATTTTAAGAATGATTGCAGGATTGGAAGAAATCACGGGTGGTGACCTGTATATTGATAACAAGCACGTTAACGACCTGCAACCCAAAGACCGTGGCATAGCAATGGTTTTTCAAAACTATGCATTATATCCGCATATGACGGTTTACAAGAATATGGCTTTTGGCTTGAAAATAAAAAAAGTGCCAAAAAAGGAAATTGATGAGCGTGTCAGGCGAGCAGCAGAAATTCTGGAGATAACCGATTTACTCGACCGCAAACCCGGGGCCATGTCGGGCGGACAAAGGCAAAGAGTGGCTATTGGCAGGGCAATTGTCCGGAATCCGAAAGTTTTCCTGTTCGATGAACCCTTAAGCAACCTGGATGCTAAACTCCGGGTGTCAATGCGTGTGGAGTTACAAAAATTGCATCAAAAATTAAATGCAACTATGGTTTACGTTACCCACGACCAGACTGAAGCAATGACACTTGGTGACCGGATTGTTGTGTTAAAGGATGGTCATATCATGCAGATCGGTACACCGATGGAGTTGTATAATCAGCCACAAAATATTTTCGTCGCCGGTTTTATTGGATCGCCGCCAATTAATTTTATAAAAGGTCAAATCATAAAAGACAGTTCCATTTGGTTTTACCAGGAAAGTTCAGGGTTAAAGATTGAGCTTTCAAAAGTGGAAAATCAATCGATTCATAGTTATATTGACAAACCGGTTGTACTTGGAATTCGCCCCGAAAATATCAAATCCAAACCAGCTTCTGCGGGTAATCATTTTCACGAGCAACAGGTTGAGGTTGTCGCATTAGAGCAAATGGGAAATGAAATATTAGTCTATTCCCAATTAGGTGAAAACCAGATCATCGCCCGTTTTTCGCCGGAAGCGGCGGTTCAGGTCGACTCACCAACTAGGCTGTATTTCAATCTGGATAAAGTTCAATTTTTTGATCCGGAAACAGAGGCGGTGATTTTATAGTTTAATCGATGTTATATCTAACGAAATAATTAATTACATTTTAAGCACCAAAGGTGCGATAATCAACAGCCCCGGGCGTTAGCCCAGGGATAAAATAAAAAGAATAAATATTAAGCGCCAAAGGTGCGTAATCAAAGATATTAACCATGCCACAATCATTAGTTAAAAACTACCTCCACATCACCTTTAGCACAAAGAACAGGCATCCATTTATTGATGAGCACATTAAGGATGAATTGTTCAGCTATCTTGGTGGAATATGCAAGAACCTGGAATGTAATCCAATTAGGGTAGGTGGTTATTTAGATCATATTCATATACTTTGTCTTTTGTCGAGGAAGATTGCCTTAATGAAACTCATCGAAGAAGTTAAAATCCATTCATCGAAATGGATAAAAACAAAGGGACAGAAATATCAAAAGTTTTATTGGCAAAACGGATATGGTGGATTTTCAATTCACGAATCTCAAGTTGAATTTGTTAAGTCCTATATTTTGAGCCAGGAAGAGCATCACAAAAAAAGTTCGTTCAAAGATGAATACCGTTCTTTCCTGAAAGAATATGATATTGATTTCGATGAACGATATGTTTGGGATTAATGATTTCGCCCCTTTGGGGCTTGGCGGTCGGAATTATAATTTACCCTGAGCGTTGCTCAGGTCTGATGATATTGCACCTTTGGTGCTTCGATTATCGTTCAAGTTGAATACTTGGAAAGATGTTTCAGGGTATTTTATTCATGGCCCAGAGAACAAATCCATACAGAAGGTTTAGCCCCAAAGGGGCGATCATCAAAAGGTCTGATGATATTAGCACCTTTGGCGCTTCAATACTCCCTCCCCAATTTAAAAAATATACAAACTATATTTCTCGGTATTGTGATTCATGAACCGAAAAAACTGGAAACAAAAACCTCAGTCCCAAAGGTGATGGTGATCAGAAACTCCTAGCTTCAAAGGCTAATTATTTGAGCACCTTTGGTTCTAACATTTCAACAACAACTATACATATGAAGTCATCTTTAAAGGTGTTTTGATTTGTAAACAGAAAAAATATTCAAGAAGAAAAATTAGCCTCAAAGGGGCGATGATCACAGTCTCGGACGTTAGTCCGAGGAAGAAAAAATCAACAAATTAGTAAGCACCCAAGGTGCGTGATCAAAAAAGCCAAAATATTCTCACAATTTTGGTTCTCTAATTATCTGGAAAGCAACATTACTCCCCCAACAAAACATTCACCGCCCTTTCAGCATCAGCCAGAGCTTCTTCAGGTGTCTTTTTATTATAGATTACACAAGCCTCATATTCTTGTGAGATGATATCGAATATTTCAACGATCAGTTCGTGGTTGTCAACCCCTTTAATGTAATCCACCTGTTTGGCAAATACTTCGAGCTTAGGGTTGGCAGCGAGAAAATCAGAAAAGTATGGATCGGCACTGAGATTTTTCCTTCGTGGAAACTGACCTGTCGTTTCCAGTAAACTCAGGTCGCCCTGCTTGTCAATCATCGTACTGATGAAATCCCAAGCAGATTGAGGGTCTTCGCAGGTGTTGAAGATGACAATGTTTTTCGGATCTCCGTATGTATAAACAGGTCCTTCATGGTCATCAGGAACGAGCAT
>DGOT01000298.1 GCA_002389465.1 Bacteroidales bacterium UBA4459
GGAATTAAAAACTCGACAAATTGTTCTACATCCCTGCGGGCATCTTCGTACAGGTTTTTATTGGCCTGAAACCAGTCTCTATTGTTATTTTCGCTCAGATCGTAAAGAAATTTTAGTGTTGATTTTTCCATAATTCGATAAATAAAAAAATAGTTGTAAATTTCTGCATTAAAATACGCAATTAAACTGAATGGCAAATTTCCTGAAGAAATACATTATACTGCCTGTTTTTATAGCCCTCAGTTACACGGCAACTGCCGGAGGTGACTTTATGGTGATCGGGTCGCGGGAAGCCGGTATGGGCAGGTCGTCGGTAGCACTTACAGGTTTCTGGAACATACAAAACAACCAGGCAGGCATTGCCCTGATGGATCAATTTGGCGTAGGCGTTTATTACGAATCGCAGTTTACCCTGAGCCAGCTCAGTTCCAAGTCGGCAGCTTTTATGGCACCTACCGGAATCGGTGTGTTGGGGATCACTTTTAATCATTTCGGCTACAGCCTTTACAATGACATTAAAATCGGGTTGGTGTATGCGCGGTCGTTCGGGCAATATTTCCGTATCGGCCTGCAGCTCGATTACCTTCAAACCACCCTGGGTGACGACTACGGTTCAAAGAAAAATGTAACGTTCGAGATCGGCATCCAGTCAGATGTGACCGACAAACTCACGCTCGGCGCCTGGGTCTATAATCCTATTATGGTCAAGCTTGCCGATTACGATGATGAAAAAATGCCGGCCATTTTCCGGTTTGGTATCGCCTGGCATATTATGGACGGTTTTGTGGCTACCGTGGAAGCGGAAAAGAATACGAACTTCCAGTCAATCCTTATTCGTGGCGGACTGGAATACGGCATTAAAGACAAATTCTTTTTCAGGGGTGGATTCGGTACACAAAAGGAAATCTTCTCAATGGGTTTCGGCTTTAAAATAAAAGCAATTCGTTTTGATATCTCTGCCGTTATGCATGAATCATTGGGATTCTCGCCACAGGCATCACTCATATTCCGGTTTTAACTATGCCGTTAAAAGAAACAAATAAAAGTGTCGGTAACAGGTGCCTTCTCCGGATCTTTCCTGTATTATTTTTATTCTTCCCCATACTCCTTATGGCACAGGAACCGGACACAACCAAAGCCGTAAATCTTGAATTCATCACCGACCAGATTGAGAACATTGCCCAGACCACCGACCTCAACCTCGACTATTCCGACCTGGTTGACGAATACCTTTATTATTACAAACACCCGGTGAACGTCAACGGTACGGATAACCGTACGCTTGTAGAGATCGGCCTGCTTAACGAATCCCAACTCCGTAATCTGAACAAATACATCGCTGATTACGGAAAATTATACTCTGTTTACGAGCTGAAAGCAGTTCCCGGTTTCGATACCCAGACACTGAAAAATATCCTGCCTTTCATTGCTGTCGGCGAACAAAAGGAAGCCGGTAAAACGAGTTTTAAAAAAGCGGTCAGATACGGAAGACACCAGCTTATTTTAAGATACCAGCAAGTATTGGAACAATCTGTAGGTTATGAAACACCTATGGATTCAGCTATCTATAAACCCGGTTCGGCCTACCTGGGCAGACCGCAAAAATATTATGTCCGTTACGGGTTTAACTACAACAACAAACTACGCCTTGGTTTTACCCTGGATAAAGATGCAGGCGAAGTTTTTCTGAAAAGTCAGCTCAACGATACGCTGAACACATTGGTAGGTACTAAAGTAACCAATGTGTTTGATTTCTATTCGGCGTACCTGTACGTTTCGGACATCGGTATCCTGAAAGAGGCTGTCGTGGGTGATTACCACATAGAGTTCGGGCAGGGACTCACCTTATGGACGGGTCTTGCTTTCGGCAAAACGTCTGATGGGGTGCATATCAAAAGGTACGGAAAAGGTATCCGGCCCAACACGTCGGCTAACGAAAACCGCTTTTTCCGTGGCGCTGCTGTTACATTAGGATCCAAAGGTTTTGAGCTGACCGGTTTTTTTTCGTACAATAGTGTAGATGCCAACATGCTGGCACCCGACACCCTGACTCCCGAAGATGCTATCAGCAGTATTAACGAAACAGGTTTCCACCGGACTATCAATGAACTGCTGGACAAGGACGCACTGAAGATCTCGGCTTATGGCGGGCGTTTAAGTTACCAGCACCGTTTCTTTCAACTGGGAGCTACAGCCTATCAAACAGAGCTGAATATTCCGCTACAGTTAAGCGACCAGGTGTACAAACAGTTTTATTTCGAAGGAAATAAATTGACAAATTATGGGTTCGACATGAACATCGATCTAAATAAACTGGCCTTGTTTGGTGAATTTTCGGGTTCCTCCAATGGTGGTCTGGCCGGGCTGGCCGGAATAAACGCCTACTTACACGACCGCTTTATCGTTACGCTACTTTACCATAATTTCAGCAGGGGTTACCATAACCTGTTTGCCAATCCTTTTGCCGAAAGCAGCTCTCTGTTAAATGAACAGGGGATTTATGCCGGTTTTAAGATTTTGCTGTTCCCCCGGATTTCGCTGACTGGTTATATAGACTATTTCAAGTTTCCGTGGCTGCGTTATCAGGTCAATGCACCTTCGGCAGGCCGCGATTATCTTTTGCAGCTGAATTACAATCCGGCACGAAATATCGATATGTATTTCCGATTCCGGCAGAAGAAAAAGAGTAAGAATTATTCGGGAGACTACGACTACCTGCCTTTGCTGGCAGAGGTCAATCGAAGCGAATTCCGCTTCTTCATAAGTTATCGTCCGTTCCCATTCCTGATATTCAAGAACCGGATTGACTATGCTACCTACCACAAAGAATTCGAGGAAAAGGAAGACGGCTTTATGATTTATCAGGATATTCTATACCGCCCCGACCGGTTTCCTGTAGAACTGACCTTCAGATATGCTTTATTTGATACCGACAGTTACGACAGCCGGATCTATACCTATGAAAATGATTTATTGTATTCTTTTAGCGTTCCTGCTTATTTCGATAAGGGGCAACGCATCTACCTGATGCTCAAGTGGCGGATCTATGACCGGATGAATATGTGGTTTCGTGTAGCACGCACTATGTACACCAACCGCTCAACCGTTGGTTCCGGCTCCGACCTGATTGAAGGAAATCATAAAACGGAGGTGAAAGTGCAGTTGCAGTTGAAGTTGTAAACAATTAGTTATTGGTGAGCGACGGAAGATTGTCACCTATTTCATCTCCAGCTGTTCCACCAGCACACCTGCCCTTTCCAGCAATTCCAACCCATGGGTAATTCTGTATTTGTTAGAATATACTACGCGTTCAATTCCTGCCTGGATGATCAGCTTAGCACATTCGATACAGGGGGAGTCAGTAATATATAATGTAGCTCCTTCGCTGCTGTTGTTCGACTTAGCCACTTTGGTAATGGCATTGGCTTCGGCATGCAACACATAGGGTTTGGTAGCGCCCGTCTTATCCTCACAAACATTTTCAAAACC